>JALORD010000031.1 GCA_025459145.1 Pirellulaceae bacterium
GCTGGCCGTTGCGAGCACCGCGAGCGCGGCTCCAGAACCGATCCGCCACGCACGTGCGAACATTCGTTTCCACATCATCGTGATCTCTCTCCCGCTGCCGGATTGAGTGCATTGCCGGGAATCGGCAATAAGTGATTCAATGCGGCAGTCCGATTCGTACCCTCAGCATCTTCGCAAGCGCCCAGTGGCTGGCCCCTCGCGACAAACCTGATGCCGTCCCCTTCAAGCTCGGGAAAACTTCTCGCCCCAATTTCGACCAGACTATTTCTGACGAGGCCAAGTGACACCTCACCCGAGAGTGCGGGCAGGGTCCTGGTTGAACTTTCGGCGCACGAAATTTCCCTTCTTTTAAAGGTACTCAGTCGGGCCACCCCAAGTCAATAAAATTCAGCGTTCCCGTGCATTCCCAGGCAGGTTTGGCAACACCGCAACTCGGGCGGGCCGAAGCTCAACCTGGTTAAATCGCACAGCCGTTGCCCTGGAAGCGGCGCGGCGAGTATCCTGAAGTTTGGTGGATTGTAATGCCGTTCGACTCCCGCGACGGCGGGGTACGCAGGGGTGGCTTCCGCAGCCTAGAAAGACCGACTCGCATGAAGGATCGGCTGTCGTCGAAAGAGTGTGCCGAGCGGCTCAAGGCCCTGGCAGATGCCGACCGGCTGAAAATCGTCGAAGTGCTCCGCGGCGGGGCCAAGAACGTCTCGCAGATTACCGCGGCGTTATCAGCAGAACTCGCCAATGTGTCGCACCATCTGCAGATTCTCAAGCGCGAAAAGATCGTTGAAACTGAAAAACAAGGGCGATTCGTCGTCTACCGCCTGCATCCCGAGGTCTTTGGCAATTCACGCTCGACCGATGAGTGCCTCGACCTCGGCTGTTGCAAGCTGCAGCTTCCTAAGTAATCTCAACTTGGTCCTCCTCGCTTCCGCCGTAACCGGACGCCTTGTGCCGGCTACGCGCGGCCACATGACCACGACTCACGGTCTGGGGGAATCGAAGCGGACGAACTCGCTCCGCAACCGCAGTCAGATTGCCGTATGAAAATTGCCATCCTCCACAATGCCGTTGCGGAATCCGATTCGACGGCTGATCGGGATGTTCTGATTCAAGCGGCAGCGGTCGATCAAGCCCTCAACGCGCTAGGGCACGTTACCCGAAGAATTCCCTGCACGCTCGATCTGGAAGCGCTCGACGAATCGCTAACGCTCGACCGGCCACAGCTTGTTTTCAACTTGGTCGAATCGCTCGGCGGATCCGATCGTCTTGCCCATTTGGCCGCACGGCTCCTCGACGATCTCGACCTTCCCTATACCGGCACCCACGCCGCAGCGCTGCACTTGGCCAACAACAAGCCGGCCGCGAAACGGCGGATGCGCGAGGCGGGTCTTCCCACTCCCCCCTGGGCGGCCATCTCTCCACGAGCTACCGCCGTTCCCAATGGCCCGCTCGCACCTCCGTATATTATCAAGGCAATCTGGGAACACGCTTCGGTTGGGCTCGACGACCATGCCGTCGTTCGCGCGGGCGATGGCTCGACGATCGCCGAGCAGATCGAATCTCGAGCCCGGCAACTCGGCGTCGCCTGCTTTGCCGAACAGTTCGTCGAAGGACGCGAATTCAACATCGCGCTGATCGCCGGTGGCGACACTCCACACGTCCTGCCGCCGGCCGAGATCGACTATTCGAAATTCCCGGCCGGGAAGCCGCACATTGTCGGCTATGCGGCCAAATGGGATGAGGGAGCGTTTGAGTTCGAGCATACGCCCCGCCGGTTCGACTTTCCGCCCGGCGACGCCCCACTGCTCGATACGCTGCGGAGCCTCGCGCTGGAATGCTGGCGACTCTTTCAACTGCGGGGCTACGGCCGGGTCGATTTTCGCATCGACGCGAAGGGGCGGCCATGGATTCTGGAGATCAACGCAAATCCCTGCCTTTCGCCCGAGGCGGGATTTGCCGCCGCCCTGGCCCGGGCCGACATTCCCTTCGTCCGCGCAGTCGACTGGATTTTGGAGGATGCGCTGAGCGGTCCTAGTTCGCTCGAGTTGGCGACCACCGAGATTGCGGTGTCGCTGCCGAGTTCCAAATCCGCATCCGGGGGACCACCACGGGCGGTACCTGCGCCGCGCGGTCCGGCTGCGGCGAGCAAACGCGCTAGACCCGCCCCAGCACTGACAGGGTGCAAACTTCGGAGCGAGGTTGTTCCTGCCGACGTGGCAGCAATTCGGCAAATCGTCGAATCGACGGGGCTTTTCCGTCCCAGTGAGATCGACGTGGCCGGGGAACTCGTCGAAGCGCGGCTGGCCAAAGGCGCCGCGTCGGGATACGAATTCGTCCTGGCGGAGGAACGCGGCCAGATCGTCGGGTTTGCCTGTTTCGGTCGCAATACGCTCACCGTACGGAGTTGGGACCTGTACTGGATCGCCGTCAGCAAATCGCACCAGGGGCGCGGTCTTGGGGGACGGCTGCTGGCTGAGGTGCATCGCCGGATTGCGGCAGCCGGTGGGGGGCGCGTCTACATCGAGACGTCTGACCGAGAGGACTACCTCCCCACCCGTAGGTTCTACGAGCGGCACGGCTATATCCTGGAGGCGATGCTCTCAGACTTCTATGCCCCCGGCGACAGCAAGGCCATCTTTGTGCGTGAAGCGATCGAGCAGAATATTTAGACAATTGAAGTGCTGTCCTGCGGTGCCGAATTCTTCCAACTTTTTTCCACCTGTTCGCCCACCTGTGACTCGCCCGCTTCGAATCACGTACCTGACAGCTGGTGCCGCGGGCATGATTTGCGGTAGCTGCCTGCACGACAATACCCTCGCTCGGGCGCTGGTCGAACTGGGGCACGATGTCCAACTTGTCCCGCTCTACACGCCCATCCGTACCGACGAAGAGAACGTCACCGTCGATCGGATCTTCTACGGCGGGATCAACATGTATCTCCAGCAGAAGTCGGCCCTCTTCCGCTGGCTACCCAAGTGGCTCGATCGCTGGCTCGATCGCCCCTGGCTGATCAATTGGGCCGCGGGGCGAAGCGTCAAGATCGATCCCGTGCAAGTGGCGGACCTCGCCCTCTCGATCCTGCGGGGAACCGAGGGGAATCAGCGGAAAGAGGTCGAGCGGTTGGTCGAATGGCTCGCCGGCGACCTGAAGCCCGATGTCGTGGTGTTCAGCAATATTCTCACGGCTGGCTGCGTCCCGGAAATCAAGCGGCGAATGCAGGTGCCCGTCGTCGTGACGCTGCAGGGTGACGACATTTTTCTGCGCGAACTCCCCGAGCCACACCAGTCGCAAGCCATCGCTACGATCAGCATACTCGCAACGCAGATCGACGGATTCATCGCCAACAGCCGGTACTATGCCGACTACATGGCAGAGTTCCTGTCGATTCCTCGGGACCAAATCGACATCGTCCCGCTCGGGATCGACACGCGGGACTTTGCGATCGACGGACCGGCGTCCGGATCTGCCAATTCCGCCGAAGATAACGCCGCGTCGTCAAGCCGCGTTCCCACGATCGGTTACCTGGCCCGGTTGGCCCCGGAGAAGGGGCTGCACATTTTGGCCGAGGCTTTTGTGCAGTTGCGCCAGATGCCTGGAATGGAGCAAGTGCGGCTGAAGATCGCTGGCTGGCTCGGAGGCAAGAACGTCGCATATGCCGAGGACGTTTTTGCCCGCCTTCGCGCCGCTGGGCTCGCCGACGCTTTCGAGTATGTCGGCGAAGTGGACCGCCGGCAAAAGCTCGCCTTCTTGCAGTCCATCGATATTCTCTCGGTCCCGACCACTTACCGGGAGCCGAAGGGGCTCTTTGTCCTGGAGGCCCTCGCAGCGGGGGTTCCGGTCCTTCAGCCCGATCACGGCGCCTTTCCCGAAGTGCTGGCCGACGTGGGAGGCGGACACCTGCACCGCCCTGAGGACCCGGCACATCTGGCCGAGCGGCTGGCCGAACTTCTGCTCGACCTGCCGCAACTGTGGGAGCTTGGCCGGGTAGGACAAAGGGCCGTACACGCGACACGCCACCGGCAGGCGATGGCGGAAGGAACCGCAGCCGTGCTCTCGCGGCTGGTGGATGCCCATCGGGGCCGTCCACAAACGACAAACGCCGCCGGAAAGTCCAGCGGCGTTTGATCTTAAGTGCGGTCGAGAGGGCTTGAACCTCCACGCCCTTGCGGGCGCCAGCCCCTCAAGCTGGTGCGTCTGCCAATTCCGCCACGACCGCAATTCCATTGTCGACCTTTAGTCTAGGCCGTCGGCTCCGCCCGTCAAGGGACACCAAGGCTCGCCTGCGAGTTCGAGGCCGCCCGGCCCCGCGCGGTCCTACGAGCGGCGTCTCTTTATGACGAGCACCGTCAAGTCGTCAGCTGCCGAATCGCTCCGATCGAGCAACTGGCGAAGGCGGCTGACCGATTGTTCGGCGCTTCCACCGATGAGCGTGCTTGTGAGTGACGGGCCGCTATCGCTGAGAGATCCGGCCCCCAACAGGCCGACGGCGATCGCCGCGCGGCTCGCTCCTTCGCTCAATAGGACGAGTGTATCGCCAGCGTGCAGCGCATCGCGCCCTCCGGGAAACTCCGCATCGGGATCATTCCCCAAGAGCGGTGCAGCATGCGATAGCATCCGCGGCGCGGAGCGGTCGCCAGGAATGAGCAACACCGCGCCATTGCCCGCCAGGGCGAACTCGACGATCCCGCGACCCGGCTCGATGAGGGCGTACGACAGGGCGGCAAATTGGTCGCCTGCGGACCCGGTCCACAACGTCTCGTTAACGCGGGCCAGGATGCTGGCAGCGTTGTGCCGATAGACGGAGTGGGCTCGCACCGCGGCCTGCAGGGCGGCCACGTTCAGACCGGCTTCGAGCAGCGTCCCTTGGGCATCGCCAACGATCGCCGCGATGCAGCCATCGGGAAGAACCGTCCAATCATAAAAATCGCCGCCGATTCCCGCGGCTTGTCGGGTCCAACCCGCAAGCTCAAATCCGTCCACCAGCGGGGCAACGCTCGGGAGTCGGTCGTGCTGCCACTGCTCGGCGAGATCGAACTGCTTCTCGCGCCGCTTGGCTTCGGTTCCGGCAGCCAGCAGCATTTCGCGTTCGAGATCGGCCGCCACGCGCCCCGCGACAATTTCGATCAGATTGGTCTCGGAAGGGGAAAAATCACGCGGCTCGCTGCTGAAAACCCATAACGTTCCGAGCGGCATCGAGGGACTGCTAACCGGTACACAGACCGCCGAAGGGAAGTCTTCCGGGCAGCGCCAGTGCGGCAGCATCGCCGTGTCTTCGAGGACCACAGCATGACCGACGAGTGCTTCCAGATCGGCCACCGAACCGCGCAGCGGCCGCGCGGGACGCAGCAGACGTTCTTGCGGCAGACCGAACGCAGCCCGCAGCTTGAGCGACGATGTCGCCTCGTCCAGCAGGTAGAGCCCGGCGGCGGTCGCGCCTACGGCTTCGGTGCCCCCTTTCAGTACGGCTTCCAATCGATCCGCCAGATGGGCCTCTTCCCCGTGCCGTGCCGCGACCGGTACGCCCGCCGCAAGTTCTGCCTCGCGCTGCCAAATGGCATGACCAAGGCGATTCATTTCTCCCAGCACACCGGCAATGGCTAGGGCCAAGGGACGCACTTGGGCTAGTTCAGGTCGCGGTTGTGAATCAAGGGACCCTTCGGGCGACAGACTGTCGCCCACCGGACGCTGCAACGTGATCCGGCCCACCGACTCGCCGCGACCGTCAGGCACCGGGGCCGACCAAGTCTCGCCCAACTCGGCAGGAGAAGTTTGAAAGCGCAACTGCCACCCTGTTGCCCGCTGAAAACCATCGCAAAGTGCGGCGAGTTGCGGGAACCGCTCGGCAACGGTCACGGGGACCGGCGAGCATTCCTCGATGTGCAGCCGAAGCTGCGGGGCAGATTTATTCGTCACGACGCTTCCGCAATGTCGCAAGGGGATCGTACGCGAAGTCGTCCATGAACGGTCTGGGCCGGGATTCGCGTCCTGTGCGAATACGATCCGAGCCTGGCAGCATCCTCGTCCGCTGCCCAGAGAATCGACGCTGGATGGCGACAAAGTCCACCAGAACCCTCGCGCCTTGCGCAATCGATACAGCTTCCGCGCTGGCCAGCCTTGCGCGTCAACGATCTCGGCATCACCGTTACAATCGGAACATGCCGCCAAGACATGCCCCCGTGCCGACGGCCTTGCGTGCGGCCCGGTCCATTGTAGAACTGGCCCGCGAGCAGGGTGGGACCGACGATGCGCTCGCCGCGGCTTATGCCCGCTTCATTTCCCGCGACGACGAGCAGCTTTGGAATGCCGTCGAACAACTGCCATGTGAGGCGCGGCAAGGGTGGACCGCCGCGCTGCAGAAGTTTCCCGTCGGGCCGCTCATCTCCTCGGCCGATCGGCAGCTGGTCATGGCCCACATTGCCGAGCATCATCAACCCGTCTCCGCAGCGGGCTGTCTGTTTGAACTCGTATCGCGACACTGGGACCCGGCCGACCGCCGTCGACGCGGCGCTTATAGCACTCCACGACCGCTGGTCGACTTGGTGCTCGGTCTCGCCCGCGAACTGGCGGCAGCGTGGTTCCCGGCCGGCGGCAATTTGCATGTGATCGATCCCGCCTGCGGATATGGAGCATTCTTGCACCGCGCCGGCCTATGGTTTCCCCAAGCCGCCGTGAGCGGCTTGGAGATTTGCCCGCGGACGTCGAGCGTGTCGCAGCTCCTGGCCGTTTTGGAGTCGCCGGCGATCGCGACCACCGTCACGCGGACGAATCCGCTGGCAGTGGGGGAGGCACTCCGCGAGCACTTGCTCGGCGCCGCGGATCAGCCGCTGGTCCCCATCATTGTGGGCAACCCTCCCTGGGCCAATTTCGGCCGCCAGAATCGCAGCACGTGGATTCAAACACTGCTGGCCGACTACCGTGCGGGTCTCGGCGAGCGAAAAACGAATCTCGCCGACGATGCGATCAAGTTCATTCGCTGGGGACAATACTGGATCGAAGCGGCGGGAGCGGGAATCCTGGCCTTCGTGACGCCGCGGACGTGGGTTGACGGCCTCACGCACCGGCGGATGCGTTCCTCGCTCCTCGAGACGTTCGATCACTTGCTGATTGTCGATCTGGGAGGAGACGGCAATCGGCCGGAGGACGAGAATGTGTTCGGAGTCCGCAGCGGCGTTGCCGGCGTTGTTGGCGTTCGGTCTTTACGTCGCGGATCGACTTCGAAGATACACGGGAATTGCCGATACATTCGCCTGACGGGGCAATGCCGCGAAAAGCTGACTCTGGCAGGCCAACTAACTGCGGGAAGTCCCGGTTGGCTCGAACTCGTGCCCATGACCCCTACGTGGTCGCTTGCCCACAGGGTCTCAGCCGGGGCGGAAGTTGGCACGGCGCGAGCCCTGCACGATCAACAGATCTACGAGCAGTTCTGGCCGCTCGACCAGATCTTTCAGCAGTTCGTCTCGGGTGTGCAAACGAAGAACGATGCCGTGTTCGTCGGCTTCTCCCGGAATTCGCTCGCCCGGCAGGTCCAAGATTGGCTCACCGAGCATCCATCGGAAGTCAAGTTCGATGAGGCACGCATCGTCTCCTATCTCGTGGCTCCCTTCGACCGCCGCTTCGTGTATTACGATCCCCGCTTGCTGGGACGAGCGCGGCTGGCCGTCCTGCGGCACATGCTCCAGCCGAACCTCGGGCTCGTCTTTATGCGGCAGAGCACCAATCCGGGCCAGTACGACCACTTCCTGGCGGTCGACTCACTCGTCAGCGACCGGGTGTTTTACAGTCGACACGGCGCGCCGTATCTCGCACCGCTGTGGCTTTTCTCCGATCTGCCCGGTCGCCCACCTGCAGCCAACTTCACGCTGCCATTCCTGGCGGCGGTCGCCGAACGTATCGAGCGCCCGCCGGATCCCCGCGCGCTGTTCGACTATTTGTACGCAGTCGCGTATGCCCCGCCCTATCGCGCTCAGTTTGCGAGCGAGCTTCCTCGCGGATTTCCGCGACTACCGCTTCCGGCCGGGGACGAATCGTTTCGAGAACTGGCGGCCCAAGGCCGGAAATTGGTCGACCTGCATGTGGGCGGTGAACTTGATCGGACTGAATCTCCCTGCGAAGATGAGAAAGCGAGTGGTAAGGAGATCGAGCCCTTTCGACTGGGGGGCTATGACGTCGTCGCGCGCTGGTCGAAACCGCGCCTTCGCCGCGAATCTCGCTCGCAATCGGGCTACACTGCCGACGATGAAAGAAAAATGGCTCATATTCGCACGATCGGGCGCGAAACTCGTCGCCTGATGGGTGAACTGGAGCAGCACGTTGCAGCTGTCTGGCGCTGATGTCGCCTCTCGCTGCGAACACACTTCGACCCCCGATCATGGTTGCGCATCGCTCGCGGATTCTCCCCAGCCGCCTCCTCCCGGCGTTTCGATCGTCACGATGTCACCGGGCTGCACGTCAAACTGCCCCAGGGCAGGCAGCGGCTCAACGGTGCCGTCGACGCGACAGAGCGTATTTCTTCCGAGCGATCCGGGCTGCCCGCCATCCATTCCATAGGGCGGAAACGGCCCGCGGCGCTGCGAGAGGATGGAAACGGTCAGCGGACGCAAGAACTCGACACGGCGGATGATGCCGTCGCCTCCGCGGTGCCGCCCCGCGCCGCCGGAGTTGCGGCGGATGGCGAACTCGACCAGCCGCACGGGATACCGCGCTTCGAGCACTTCGGGATCGGTCAGGCGGGTATTGGTCATGTGGGTATGCACCGCGTCCGCTCCGGGCGCGTCGCGTGTCGCTCCGCTGCCGCCGCAGATCGTCTCGTAGTAGCCGAACGTTCTATCGCCAAACAGAAAGTTGTTCATCGTCCCCTGGCTGGCGGCGGCTAGTCCGAGCGCACCCAGCAGCACGTCAACGACTCGCTGCGACGTTTCGACGTTGCCGCCGACGATCGCCGCACACTCCTCGGGCAGATTGCGCTCGGGAGGGTGAAGGAGGCATTCGGGAATGCGAATCACGACCGGCGCGAGCATCCCTTCATTGAGTGGAATGTCTTCGCCGATCAGCAGCCGGAGAACGTACATCACCGCCGCGGTGACGATGGCCGGATTTGCATTCAAGTTGCTGGCCAGCACGGGCCCGGTGCCGGCAAAGTCGATGACCGCCGATTCCCCCTCAATCGTTATTGCTACGCAAATGGGCGAGCCGTCATCCAGGTGGTCCAGCCACTCACGGCGGCCGGCCGGCAGTCGGCCGAGTACTTGCCGCACCTTGCGTGCAGCCGCGTCTTGGATGTGCCGCATGTAAGCCTGCACGACCGGCAGCGACATTCGAAGCACCAGTGCGGTCAACTGCTCTGCCCCCTGCTGATTGGCGGCCAACTGCGCCGTGAGGTCGGCCAAGTTCGCTTCCACCGCTCGACTCGGAAAGGGGCCCGCCACGAGGATCTCTCGGATTCGCTCCAGCTGTAAGCGGCCGGACTCGAGCAACTTGCAACTGCGAATCAGTACTCCTTCTTCTGCCAGATTGCGCGAAAAGGGCGGCATTGAGCCCGGCGTGATCCCGCCAATCTCGGCATGATGCGCCCGGCTGGCGGTCAGAAAGATCAGTCGGCTCTCTGGCGAGAACACTGGTGTGATGACCGTCACATCCGGCAAATGCGATCCGCCGCGGTAGGGATCGTTCGTGACAATCGCGTCGCCGGGCGCCAGACCGCGATGGTCGACGAGAACGCGCCGCACAGTCTGCCCCATCGCTCCTAGATGGACGGGAATGTGCGGCGCGCTGGCGACGAGCTCGCCCGCGGCCGTGAAGATGGCGCAGCTGAAGTCGAGCCGCTCCTTCACATTGACGCTCATCGCCGTGTTGCGCAGTGCTATCCCCATCCGCTCGGCGATCGATTGGAAGTGGTTATTCATCAGCTCCAACTGCACCGGATCGGCGGGCCCTTCAGGATCGATTGAACGTGAAGGACCTAACGCCAAAGTTGAGGCAGACGGCGCCGCAGCCTGCGAAAGCAAGTCTGTAGCCCCTGGCGCCTCCTTCCGCGAGAGCAAGAGTTCGCCAGAGGTCAGGATCTCCCCCTGCCACGAAGCTTCGATGATTGTGGTCGTGAGGGGCTCAACCAGTATCGCCGGGCCATCAATCCGGGCCCCCGCAGCCAGGCTTTGCCGGTCGTACAGCGCCGCCGCCATCACCTGATGATCGGTGGCCAGCCGCTGGCTCCCTTGCGGAGTGGGTCGATACGCCGCCGCCGATCCCGACGGGGAGAGCACGGTTTGCCGCGGTGCGATGGCCTCTACACGGGCCGCGACAATCTCGATCGTTCGCTCCGGTTGATCGTAGCCATAGAGGCGGCGATGCTCGTCGGCAAACTGCTTTTGCAGACTCGCGGCTGTCGAGTCGCCGGCAGCGGCGACGACCATTGTCGCATCGGTGCTGGCATAGCGCAGTTCGAGTTTACAGGCGACGGTAATCGCGCCACTGGTTAGCTTTGAGTTCATCTGTTCCGCAGCGAGTTCCCGCCGAGCCTCGTCCGCGAGGCGAGCGAACAGGTTTTCAATGTCGCCGATCGCGGTGTCGTCGAGCGGACGATACACGCGGGCTACTCGGTGCCGCGCCGCAGTGGCTAGACCCATCCCGAGGGCGCTGAGCACACCTGCATCGGGATGCACGAGGACTCGTTGGATGCCCAGTTCGTCGGCCACCGCACAAGCATGCTGCGGCCCAGCGGCCCCAAAGGCAACCAGCACATAGTCCACCGGATCGTATCCCTTGGCGAGCGAAATGCCGCGAATCGCCTGGGCCATGTTGGCGTTCGCAATGCACAAGAACCCGCTTGCCAGGGCATGGAACCGTCGTTCAGCCGCATCAGCCTCATTGGCGGGTGGACCAGTCATTCCCATCGCGCCGGCCACATCGGCGAGCCGTCGCTCGACCGCGGCCAGATCGAGGGGAAACGGGAAATGCTCCGCCAAGAGCCGTCCCAAATACAGATTGCAGTCGGTCACTGTCAGCGGACCGCCTCGACCGTAGCAAGCCGGGCCCGGATCGGCTCCCGCACTCTCCGGACCGACGACCAGCTTGATCCCGTCCCAGCGACAGATCGATCCCCCCCCGGCCGCCACCGTTTCAATCGCCAGCATCGGGGCGACGATCCTGACGCCCGCCTTTTCCGTCTCGAACTCATGCTCGTACTGACCGTCGAACCGCGCGACGTCCGTGCTGGTGCCTCCCATATCGAAGCCGATGGCTCGTTCGAAACGGGCTGCCTGGGCGACTTGCGAAAAGCCGACGACGCCACCAGCCGGTCCCGACAGAATGCTGTCCTTGCCTGTGAAGGTATCCGCCGGGACGAGTCCGCCGGCCGAGGTCATGAGCCGCAGGTCGGATCCGGGCAGCGCTGCCGATAGACGCTCGACGTAACGCCGCAGAATTGGATTCAGGTACGCATCGACTACGGTGGTGTCCCCCCGCGGCACGATCTTGCGGAGGGGCGAAACCAGCGTCGAAATGCTTATCTCGTCGAAACCCGCGTCGCGAGCAATTTCCGCAAGCCGGTTTTCGTGTGCCGGGTTGGCATAGGCGTTGAGCAGGCAAATGGCGAGCGATTCGCAGCCGGCGTGACGCAATCGCATGAGTTCGCTGCGGGCTTGCCGCTCATCAAGTTCGCGCAGGACCGTGCCATCCGCGGCAATTCGCTCGTCGATTTCCGCGACGTCCGCAAACAGCGGCACTGGCTTCCGAATTGCCAGGTCGAATAGCTTGGGACGATTCTGATATCCGATGCGAAGCACGTCCGCATGGCCGCGTGTGGTCACGAAAGCGGTCCGTGCTCCGCCGCGCGTCAGCAGGGCATTCGTCCCCCGGGTCGTTCCCAATCGAACTGTGCAAGGGGAAATCGGCTGGTCGAGCCGCAGGCCCAGGAAAAGGCGAATCGCCAGAATCGGCGCCTCTTCGGGCGTCGCTAGCTCGTAGGACAAGTCACCTGGGATTCCGCCAGCGTTTGGCGGTGGGTTGAGCCAGAACCGTCCGGCAACGGAATGGCCGACCTGTGACTCTTGGATCAGGCTGCCGCCGGCATCGCGCAGCCGCAACTGGTAACCGACCCAAAAGCCCTCCGGTTCCAGCCGTTGGGGATCGATGACCGTGTCGCCAGCCGCGATTAGCGCGCGGGACTTGACGACGCCCGAACTAAGCACCTTCCTCGTCTGCAGCGAGCCATCTGGTCGACGGGCCAGGCAGTCGGTAAACGTGCCTCCAACATCGATCCAGAATTGCCATCGTTCGCCTTCGCTCATGGCTCGCGCTGGGCTACGTCGATCAGCTTCAACGGGTGTTCGTCCTGCACGCTGTTGAAGAAGTTTTTCACCCGAGGATTGACGAGGTTCTTCGTGACTCGAAAGTAAATCGGCAGGATCGGCTGCTCGTCGAGCAGGATCGTCTCTGCCTCGCGAAGCATCTCCATCCGCCGCTGTGCATCGGGCTCGCTGGCGGACAACCGAATCAATTCGTCATAGCGGGCATTGCTCCAACCGGTCTGGTTGTTCTCGCCGTCGGTGACGAACATGTCGAGAAACGTATTGGGATCGGAATAGTCGGCGATCCAACCGGCGCGGCAGACATCGTAGTCAAGCTTGTGGGTCGTATCGAGGTACACGCCCCACTCCAGTCCGCGGAGGACCGTGTCGATCCCCAGGTTCTGTTTCCACATCTGTTGGATCGTTTCGGCGATCGTCTTGTGCGCGTCCATGTCGTTGTAGAGGATTTCGATCGGCGGGAGTCCCTTGCCTTTCGGGAATCCAGCTTCCGCCAACAGCCTTTGGGCCTCCTGGACATCAAAGGCGGCCCCCTGCGGCGCGTCATAACCGGCCATCCCTGGCGGACAGATCGCCGTGGCAGGCGCCTCGCCGGCGCGCGTCACTCGCTCGCAGATCGACTGTTTGTCAATTGCCATCGCCATCGCCCGCCGGACCCGCTTGTCGGCCAACTCCGGCCGTTTGACGTTGAACCGGTAGAAGTAGGTCGTCAGCTCCGCTCCGCTGCGAAACTGTTCGGGAAACTCGGCCTTCAGCTTGGGAATCGTCGAAATCGGCATCTGCGTCGACCAATCGAGCTGGCCGTTCATATACATGTTGAGGCTCGTCGTTTCGCCTTTGATCGCGAGTGCATCGATCAGATTGAGCTTCACGTTGTCCTTGTCCCAGTAGGTGTCGCTCTTCGCCAGACGGATGCGGTCGCGAATACGGCGAAACTCGAGCTGAAACGGCCCATTGCTGACGATATTCTCCGGCTGCGTCCAGTTCGGCGTGCCGTGCTCCTCGATGCATTTCCGGTTCACGGGGTAGAGCGGATAGAACGCGACGAGGTCGGGAAAGTAAGGCGTCCTGCTCTTCAAGCGAACGACCAGCTTGTCGGGCCCCTCGGCTTTGACGCCAACAGTTGCGTCGAAGTCGGGCAGGACGTGCATCGCTCGCTCCAGCTTTTCCAGATTGGCAACGGCCGGATTCATCGCTGCTTTGGCTCTACGAGTCGCCGCGGGATCCTTGGCGAACAGACGCGTCTTGCCATCCAGTTCGACCGCATAGACCCACTGTTTCTTCCAATCCACTTCGGCATCCGATCGCTGCTTCTCCGAGGCATCTTCGGGAAGCTTGGGTGCGGGCGGTTGGTGAATCTCGGTGAGCTTTCCGCGGAGGATGGTTCCGCGAGGGAACAGCTGAAGCTCATCCCGGCGATCGGCGAGTTCGACCTCCACCAGATCGCCAACCTTCACTTGCGCCAGGTTGTACTCCTTTGCACCGACCAAGTAATGCAGTTGGTAGGAGTATTTACTGGGCGTCTCCGGATGGAGAGTTCGCATCCACGACCAGGCGAAATCTTCGGCCGTTACCCGTTCGCCGCTGGACCACTGGGCCGCTGGATTCATGTGAAACGTGTAAACGAGACCATCGGGCGATTCGTCAAAATGCGTCGCCATTCCGGGCCCAGGAGTCAGCGGCACATTGTCCTGCAGGCCATACTCCTCACTCCAGTTTTCCGGCGGCGCGTTTCGCAGGAGTCCCTCGAACAGTCCATTGATGATGCGGTTTTCGGGCTGGCCGGTGGAGAGAGCAGGGTCGACTGTTTCAATTTCGGTGCCGTTGTCGAACGTAAAGTCGGCCGGGGGGAGCGTGCCGAAGGAGACGGCCCACAGAATCGCTCCGGCCAACAGGCCCAGAACAATCAGCGGGAAAATGCGGCGAAGAATGAGTGGCATGGCGTATCCCTCCGGGCGAACTCGAACGCACCATTAGACCGGTTCAAACGGCGGTGTTTTCCCGGCCTTCGTCGCGCGCATTTCTGCCGCCTTCCAAGTAGGCGAGCACGAGCGCAACATCGGCTGGTGTGATTCCGCTGATCCGGCTGGCCTGCGCGAGCGTCACCGGGCGAACCCGGAGCAGCTTCTCGCGGGCCTCCGTCCGCAGGTGCCGGATCGCCGCAAAATCGAAGTCTTCTGGAATCCGTTTGTCGGCCAGCCGCCGCTGGCGAGCGACCTGCAGTTCCTGCCGATTCACGTAACCTTCGTACTTGACATCATAGACGAGCTGGCTTGCCGCAGCGTGCGACACGGAGGCCAATTCCGGCGCCCAGGCCACAAGCTGATCCCACTCCACCTCCGGTCGGCGGAGCCATTGCTCGAGCAAGGTTCCTACGTGTCGCTGGGTGGCGAGGATCGCGCGGGCCGCCACAATCTCTGCCTCCTTGTCGGCGAATCGCTTCCAGCGAACGTCATCGACTAGTCCCGCCTCGCGGCCAATTGACGTCAGCCGGCGGTCGGCGTTGTCTTGCCGTAGAAGCAAGCGATACTCGGCCCGGCTGGTGAACATGCGGTACGGTTCGTCGACGCTGCAGGTCACCAGGTCGTCGACCAGCACACCGATGTAGGCGTCTTCCCGCCCGAGGACGAGCGGCTGTCGGCCGAGCAGTTTGAGGGCGGCGTTGGCTCCGGCCATGAGCCCCTGGGCGGCGGCCTCTTCGTAGCCGGTGGTGCCGTTGATCTGGCCGGCAAAATACAGGCCTGCGACCGACTTGGTTTCGAGCCAGGGCCAGAGCTGGTCCGGTGGGCAGAAGTCATATTCCACCGCGTAGCCATAGCGCATGATCTGGGCGTTCTCGAGCCCCGGAATCAGCCGCAGCATTCGATCCTGGACGTCGCGGGGCAGACTGGTCGAGATCCCGTTGACATAGTACTCGTGCGTATTGCGTCCCTCGGGCTCGAGAAACAGCTGATGGCTTTCCTTGTCGGCAAAGCGCACCACTTTGTCCTCGATCGACGGGCAATAGCGGGGCCCGCGCGAATTGATCTGGCCGCTGTACATCGGCGCCCGATGCAGGTTGGCGCGGATCAGCTCATGAACTTGCTCGTTCGTGTGCGTGATCCAGCAGGGAACCTGATTCTCGGCAATCCGGCGGCGGGCCTCGTCGCTGGTCAGGAACGAAAACGGCTCGGGGTCGTCGTCGCCGGGCTGCAACTCGCATTTTGTGAAATCGATTGTCCGGCCGTTCAGCCGACAAGGGGTTCCTGTTTTGAACCGATCGACCCGGAACCCCAGCCGGTGGAGTGCTCCGCTGATGCCTGTTGTCGTCCCCTCCCCAGCCCTGCCCCCCGGCGTTTTGACCTCGCCGGTATGCATGACTGCCGCAAGGAAGGTGCCCGTCGTGAGCACGACTGCTTGCGCACGATACTCGACGCCGCCGCGCACGCGAACGCCGACGACGCACTGCGCGTCGTCGGCCGCGGTCTCTTGGACAATCAGGTCCTCAACGACCTCCTGTCGCAGCGACAGATTCGGCTGTTCCTCGACCAGCCGCTTCACCTCGAATTGGTAGGCCTTCTTGTCGGCCTGGGCCCGCGGGCTGTGCATCGCCGGTCCCTTGCGGCGATTGAGCAGGCGGAACTGGATTCCCGTCGCGTCAATCGCCCTTCCCATCACGCCGCCCAGGGCGTCAATCTCGCGGACGATCTGCCCTTTGGCGACGCCGCCGATCGCCGGGTTACAGCTCATCTGTGCGACAGTATCGCAATTGGTCGTTAGCAGCGCGGTGCGGGCCCCCAGCCGGGCAGCCGCCATCGCCGCCTCCACGCCCGCGTGGCCGGCGCCGACGACCAGCACGTCGTAGTTGTAGTAATCGTGACTCATCGGCTTTATCGTACATTAAAGCCCGGACGATCGGTCGTGGGCTCACCTGGACCATGACTTCCAATGCGCTTTTCCGCTTCGAACCCCATGCCACCCGCTAGCCACGAGTTCCGCATGGATCGAGTTCGCCTGGCGCTCGAGGGGCTTTCGCTCGGCGACGGATTTGGCCAGCACTTTTTTGCCCCAGACCTGTGGCGAACGGAGTTCAATTCGCGCGAGTTGCCTCCTGTTCCCTGGCAGTATACCGACGACACGGAAATGGCCCTGGCGATCGCCGATGTGCTGGGGAGTTGCGGCGAGATCGACCAGGACCGTTTGGCGCAGGGTTTTGCAAAGCGTTTTGGGATTAACCCCTACCGCGGCTATGGCTCGGGCGCGATCGAAGTGCTGCAGGCAATCGAAGCCGGCCAGTCCTGGCGCAAGGCGGCAGCGGCGCTATTCTTCGGGCAAGGCTCGCTCGGCAACGGAGCCGCTATGCGAGCCGCGCCGGTAGGTGCTTATTTTGCCGGTGATTGGGGAGCCGTCGTCCAGCAAGCCCAGCGATCCGCCGAAGTGACGCACATGCATCCCGAGGGGATCGCGGGAGCCATCGCGGTGGCGGTGGCTGCTGCCTGGGCGGTAAGCGTTTCGTCTCCCCGCGATTCGGCGGCAGCGAATTTGTTCGACTGTGTCCTGACCCACACGCCCGCAGGCTTGACGCGTGATGGCATCGAGCGGGCTGCCCGTCTGCCGCTCGATGCTTGGGAGTATCACGCCGCTGAGAAGTTGGGAAACGGAGTCGAGGTGCGAGCGGACGACACCGTCCCCTTCTGCCTGTGGGTCGTCGCCCGGCATCTCGACGACTTCACCGAAGGACTTTGGACAGCCGCTCGTACCGGCGGCGATGCCGACACCACGAGCGCCATCATTGGCGGTATCATCGCGTTGGCAGTAGGTTGGGAGGGCTTGCCAGTCAATTGGCTGGCACGCCGCGAAGAGTTGCACTGGCTTCATCGATAGGGCGCTTCCCATGTCATTCCGCAAGGCAGTTTTCCTGGCGTATATCGGACTTCTGCTCTCCGCCGGCGGTGTTTCCGCCGCCGAACCCGTGAAGAAGGTTCTTTACATCGGCATCGATGGGACTCGTTTCGACGCGCTCGAAAAGGCATCGACACCCAATCTCGACGCGCTCCTTGGGGGCGGCATTCACTCGCCGAGCTGCCTGATCCTCGGCGAGCGCTACCAGAAGAACGACACGATCAGCGGCCCCGGCTGGTCGAGCATCCTGACGGGCGTGTGGGCCGACAAACACGGCGTGCACGATAATACGTTCAAAGGGCGGAAATACGAGGAGTTTCCGCACCACTTCGTCCGGCTCAAGGAAGTCCGACCGGACGCCAAGACGGCTTCGTTTGTCACCTGGAAGCCGATCGCCGAATTCATCACTTCGGCGGCCGATATCACCGAGAACTTCGAACAGGCCGACCACACGGTCGCCGGCTATGAAACGTACGACGCACAGGCGACGGCAGCCGCGGTGAAGCACCTGACCGAAGCCAACCCCGACGCCGTGTTCCTGTACATCGGTCAGGTCGATGTGGCAGGCCACACGCACGGCTTTCACCCATCAGTGCCGGAGTATGTCGCGGCGATCGAACGGGCCGACAAGCTGGTTGGCGAAGCCGTCGCCGCGGTGAAGGCCCGGAAGACATATGCCGAGGAAGACTGGCTCTTCATCGTTACGAGCGACCACGGCGGACAGGGGAAGGGGCACGGCGGCGGCCACGACAAGCCCGAGATTTTGAACAGTTTCTTGATCGTCAGCGGCAATGCGGCGCAGCGCGGCACGTTCGAAGAACAGGTATATCTGGTCGATGCCCCGGTCACGGTACTCGCCCACTTGGGCGTGTCGCCGAAGGATTCGTGGAAGCTGGATGGTCGGCCGGTGGGACTCAAGAAGTAGCGGACAGAGAGCCGGGGACAGAAGTCTTGGGACAGGGTTCAGGAGATACTGCGATGCGTCATGCCGAAACGTACTCGATAGTGCTTTTACTGGCGATTCCTTGCCTCGTCGCGACCGCCCAACAGCCGTACCTCGCACCGCGAGAGATCAACCGCAACTCCGAGTATCCGGCTTGTGCCGTGATCGATGTCAACAAGGACGGCAAGCCGGACATTGTGAGCGGCGGATTCTGGTATGAAGCCCCGGAGTGGAAGCAGCACTTCCTCCGCGAGGTGGAGGTGATCCGCGGCCGGTTCGACGACTACTCGAACCTCGAGTACGACGTGAACGCCGACGGCTGGACCGATCTTGTCAGCGTCAACTACCGGAGCAAGTCGCTGTTCTGGATCGAGCACCCGGGCGAAGTGATCAAGACCAGTCCCCAGACGCCCTGGAAGAAGCATCTGATCGACTCACCCGGGCCGATGGAAACGGGCCGGCTCTTCGACATTGACGGCGACGGCCGGCTTGATATTCTGCCCAACGGCACCGACTTTGCCGCCTGGTACGAGATCATCACCGGCCCCGAGCCGAAGTTTGTGAAGCACGATCTGCCGCAGGAAATCGCCGGCCACGGCATTGGCTTTGGCGACGTGAACGGCGACGGCCGCGGCGACATCGTCGGACCGCGAGGGTGGCTCGAAGCGCCGGAGGATCGTCGCGCCGGCCGCTGGATCTGGCATCCCGATTGGGAACTGCACCGCGACGCGAGCATTCCGATCTTGGTCTACGATGTCGATGGCGACGGCGACAACGACCTCGTCTACGGCCGCGGGCACCATTATGGGCTGTACTGGCTTGAGAATGTCAACCAGAAGAGTGAACCCTATCGGGCCAATGCCTGGATCCGCCACGCAATTGACACAAGTTGGGCACAGGCGCACTCCCTGCTGCTGGCCGACCTCGACGGCGACGGCAAGTCGGAAGTCATCGCTGGCAAACGGTTCCTGGGGCACGAGGGTAAGGATCCCGGCGAGTGGGAGCGGATTGAGGTCTATTCTTATGGGTTCAATCCCAATTCCAAGACCTTTGAGCGCTCGCTGCTGTGCGAAGACTGCAGTGGCTTGGGCCTCGATCCACGGGCGGCTGACCTGACGGGCGATGGAAAGCTGGACATCGTTGCCGCCGATCGCAATGGCCTATCGCTACTGACGACAGGTTGGCGTTCTTATGTCCCGGTACGGGAGCGCCCCGACCGATTCAACCTGATGAATTGGCAGGGTCAGCCTATCGCCAAACCCGCCAACTGGACTTCGCGTCGGGAAGCAATTCTCGAAGGGATGGTCGAGGTCATGGGCAACCTTCCCACTTCCGCGCGCCGCGTGCCGCTCGATGTGAAGGTCGAAAGCCGGGAAGAGACGCCCGACTACGTTCGGTTCAAGCTGACTTACGCGCCGGAGCCCGGCGATCGAGTGCCGGCGCTGTTGCTCGTGCCGAGGTCGGTCGGGCTCGCGGCGGAGGATGGGATTGGATTTGCGGCCCTGACCGCGACCAGTGGTCGCCGCTTTGCCAGGCTTCCCGCGATGCTCTGCCTGCACCCCACGAATCCCGACGGCAAGGCCCAGACGGCTGGTCTCGTGGGGGAGCCCACGCGGCACTACGGCCATCAACTTGCCCAGCAGGGCTTCGTCTGCCTGATCCCCGATTATCCGAGCTTCGGCGACTACAAGGACTACGACTTTAAGCAGAAGCGACCCGCAGACCCGAATACCGGTTTCGGGATCGCCGCAGAGTCCAACAAACCGCTCTATGTCAGCGGCACGATGAAGGCGATCTGGAACAATATCCGGGCTGTCGACCTGCTCGAATCGCTCGGCTACGTCGACGGCGAGCGGATCGGCGCGATCGGCCATTCGCTGGGCGGGCACAACGCGCTGTACACCGCTGTCTTCGAACCGCGAATCAAAGCCGTCGTCACCAGCTGCGGCTTCAACGCGTTCCACGATTACTACGGCGGCGACCTGAAGGGCTGGACGAGCGACC
>JALORD010000693.1 GCA_025459145.1 Pirellulaceae bacterium
CGTTCCGACCGGACCACGATGAAGTATTTCTCCTGCGGCCCGCGGCTGCCTTCCTCGGCCGGATTCACCGGCACCTGCTCGAGGAGACCTTCAAAGCCGGCGGGAGGATCCACGCGGACCTGGTACGTTCCGAGCGGCACCCGCACCTCGTAACGACCATCTTTGCCGGTAGCCGCGAAGTCGGAAGCAGCCGGAGTGGGCGGGGCAATTCGCTCCCAATGTAGTTTGGCGCCGGGCACTGAGCGGAGTTGTCCGCTAAGTTCCCGATACGCGACATAGCCGGTCACCGTTCGCGGCTCTGCGGGGAGCTGGTCGGGGGGCCGCTCGTCCGGAGGCTTGATCGGTTCGGGCCGAACATCGACCGTCGCAATCGGACGCAAGGCAATCACCACGCGATTGGCCGCCCCACTCACTACATTAGTCTTGGTGCCGGCCGGCTCGTAGCCGGCCAGTTGCGCAAGCGCCGCATGGCTCCCGGTACGATGGACGACCAGCGCGGCGGTCCCGGCGGCGTCAGTGGCGCCTCGGGCCGCCTCGGCCAGCGACTCATCCTCATGACGAGCGATCACGCGGGCTCCGGCCAGGGGCCGCTTGTTGGCCGCATCGATCACGTCGACCCGCAAGGCTAAGGCGCGCGGCGCGACGGCCTCGCGTTCGAGCGCAATGCCGACTTCATGATGCTGACCGAGGGCGACGGTCCCTTGCCCTGTCCCGCTACGGTATCCCTTGAGGAAGGCCGAAGCGACGTACTCGCCGGCGCTCGAAACCGGGAAGATCGCGTGGCCGGTCCCGTCGGTGATCGCTTCGCTTGCAGCTTCGGGATCGCCTCCTGCTTTGAGCAGGGCGACCCGCGCTCCGGCCAGCGGAATCGGCTGCTCGCTCTCCGGAGTTCGCTCGTAAACAAAGACATCGACGATCGTCTGCGGTTCCGGAACCCGCTCGGCCCGGAGCGTCAGGTTGACGAGCGTGAACTGCCCCGACAGCACGTAAACCGGCGGGCTGGCCGCACTGGGAAAACCCTCGGCGGAGGCCACGACGCGATAACGTCCCGGCGCCAGCGGCTGTCGATAGACGCCGCTGCTCTCCGGCGCAACTTCGAGGGGAGCTGAACCGGCGCTGCCGAGCGGTCTAATCTGCAGCCGAATCGGTGGAGGGGTGGCGCCGGAGTCGACGATGGTTACGAGGCCGCGAATTCCCTGATCCTCGCCACCATCAAAGTCGCGTTCGGTCGTCTCGTCGGCCCGGATCTCGATCGGCTGCAGATCGACGAACGTCTCAAAGCCGCTGGCCCTCACACTGGCGCGATAGCTCCCCGCCTCGAGTGCAATCTCGTAATCTCCCGCCTGATGCTGGTCGTCCGCTGTCGAACGGCTGTGGAGGATGGCTACGCCCCGGGATCCCTCGCGGCGGAGTGTGATCCGGGCATCGGGAATGCCGCGAAGTTCAGGCGACACTTTTTCCAGGACGCGGCCGCGGAGCTTCCCCATCATGCGCGAAGGAGTTTCACGCGGTTTGCGCGCGGGGTCGTCTTCTCCCTTGGTCAGCGCCAGATTGAAGATCGCGTATCCCTGGCTTTGGGTCAGACGCATGCCGCGACCGGCGTCTTCCTTGCGATAGCCCGGCGCGTCAATCTCGTAGTTGTATTCGCCCGGCGGCAGATCGACCTTGTAGTAGCCGTTGGCGTCGGCCGATTTCTCAGCAACCGGTGCGCCGCCGGCGCTGCGAAAAACGAGTTTCGCGCCCGGTACGACTCCGAGGAAGCGGCCTTGCTCATCATGCCCGAGCACGCGGCCATGGACCCCGGGGCCGGCAGCCAGGACCGCCGTCGAAGCGCCAAGCAGCAGGAAACCGGCGACCGCTGCCAGGAGCGGCCAGCGCTGGGTCAGGTTCCGGGTCATCGTACGCTTCCTTGTTGAATCGCAGCTCGATAGAAGCCATAGGCGGCCAGGCGCCGCGTCCAGTTGGGATTACATTTCGATCAGCCGCACGCCGAATAGCACCGGTGGATGGCGCGGATCGACGTGAATGTTGGTCAGGCGATAGCGGACATCGAGCGCCATCGGACCGGGGGCAACATCGCTCGTTTCCATGTCGGCAATGAGCGGGATCAGGTGTCCCGGGGGGAGGGCGGGATCCGCCGTCAGGTGGATGAGGAGCGGGTAACCGTGGTGCGCCGAGGGATCAAGGATGCTTCGCAAATCGGCATCCTGGGTCACGAGCACGTCGGCTGGCTCCTCCAGCGCGCCTTGAAAACCGAGGTACGCAATCAGGCGATAGTTGCCGGGGGGCAGAACATCCGAGTGGAGCCGGACTTCAATCACGTCCCCGTCGTTGTCGGGCCGCGCCACAATGTGGTGCTGCAGTGGCGAGTAACCCCCGAAGACGACACCCGTGTGAGCATCGATCTCGCTGGCCAACCAGACTGCGCGACCCGGCAATTCCGGCTCGCCTCCGAAGGCAACCGCGGGGTGCGTTGTCGGCCCGCCCGCCTCCGTGTAGGTAAAGTCGTGGCTGAGATGCAGGCTTTGTCCGGGCAACATCACGCGCAAGGGGACCGCCGGCGCAAGACCGGGGTCCACCCCAATCGCTGGATCCGTCGGAACCATGGTCACCCGCACTGCCAGATACCCGCGGCTCGCCGAATCGGCGGTTTCCATTACCGGAGTCATGACGAGGGAACTCAGCGGCACCGACCGTTCGTGTGCGGCAACTTCAAGTGGCATCGACAGCATGCCATCCAGCGGTACATCGAGGTCGGGCCGAACCCGCACCACGTCCACGGTGAAGTGGTCGATCTGGGCTTCGTCGCCGGTCACCGTCCAGTGGATCGTCCCCGTCATGCGATCGACGGTAACTTCTTCGAGCTGCGGCGGCTCGCCGACGGGATCGGGAATTACCCAATCGGGCAACACCCAATCCGGG
>JALORD010000323.1 GCA_025459145.1 Pirellulaceae bacterium
AGCCCAGGCCGCAGGACGACTGGCCGAGGCCCATCAGGCGATTCGCGCGGCACTCGATGTCTGGCCGCAGGTCGCCGAAGGGCGCGAGCTGGCGGCGGCTATTTTTGCGCAGTATCCCGTGATTAGCGTGGCCGTCCGGTCGCCGCTGGCTGGCCCGCCACAGGATCGGTTCGACGATTGGGCCGCGGCTCGCACCTGGCCGCTCGTGACTCAGGGGTTTGCTTTAGCAGAGGAAAAAGCGACCGGGAACCCTTCTGCAATCGTGCGCTTTGTCCGAACATCGAGCGCCGCCATTCCGGCCGGCGACAATCCGGAGCCGATGGCGAGAATCGCAATCGCGGAAGTGGTCGAGCAACCGTATGCCGATGTCGACGCAGCCCTGCTTGCGCTCCGCCGCGGTGAAGTGAGCCTTGTCGATCGCCTCCGCGGAGCAGAAATTCCCGACAAGTTACCGGCCGAGATCGCCATCCGGCCGTACGGCTCGCCGACCGTGCATGTGCTCGTTCCCAATCCGGGCCGGCCGATCGCCGCCAGCCGTACGCTTCGGCGAGCGGTTCTGTATGGGACCGATCGCACAGGGACGCTCCGTCGAAGTTTTTCGGGAGGTGGCGATTTGCCTGGCTGCACGGTGATCAGCGGACCGCTACCGCATCGCGGGGCGGGCAATGCGTCGGCCGCCGGGTACGACACCAACATCCCCGCGGCACCCTATCAGCCGCTGACAGCGATGATGCTGGCCCGATTGGCGGCGGAAGAACTCCCCGGCGACCCGGCGGGAAAGTTGTCGCTCAAGATTGCCCATCCCCGCGATCCGCAGATCGAAAGGGCGTGTCAATCGATTGCCCGGCAGCTCCACACGATCGGCATCGAGGTCGCGCTCGCGCCTGAGCCGGTGGCCGAGGGGGACTTCGACCTGCGATATACGGAGCTCCGGCTGAGCGACCCGGCACACGACCTTGGCCGCCTGTTCGGTCCGGGGGGAATGGCCGAAACCGCCAACCCGGCGCTGCTCGCGGCAATCGCGTCGGCCCAGGAAGCAGCCTCCAAGGAATCCACCGCAGAGGAACAAGCGGCGCAGCTCAAGCGCGTGCACCAACTGGCCGCTGCCGAACTGCCGGTGATCCCGCTGTGGCAGCTCACCGACCATTTCGCCGTCCACAGCAGCATTCAAGCAGTCGCCGAACAGCCAGCCGCACTCTACGAGCAGATCGATGCCTGGCAAGTCGCCCCTCGACTGCCGAGTGAATAACGCCATGTCGAGTCTTAAGACACCTCGCCAGCAATTGCTCCGCATCGCACTGTTCTGCGGCGCGGCGATCGCGTCGTTTGTGCCGACGGCTCATTCCGCCCCGCAAGCTCCCTGGGAGTACGCGCCCTACCGGATTGAAGTGCTCGTGGCGATTGATCCCCGCGTCCCCCTGTCCGCGAAGTTGGCCAGCGAACTGGCCGAGGATCTGGCGGCCCGCGCCAATGCCGCGGCCCAGGGCGTCTGGCAAGTAACCGGTCGGGCCGCGACGGCGACCTGGCGGCACCGCGTGGAACGTCTGGAAACGCTGCGTCTCGATGACTTGCCCAATGACGTGGCAGCGAAACTCGATTCGCTCGACAAGGTTTTGCTGCTGGGAGTTCGCGATGCGGCGGGCTCGTGGCAGGTTGTTGCCCGGGAACTCGACGTGGCCACGGGCGAAGGGGGGCCGCTTGTCACGATCCCCGCGCGGGATGTTGCGGCAATTTTGCCCGCCGCGCACCGCGCGATGCAGGACGCGTTCTGTCCCCTGGCCCGCATCGAATCGGCCAGCGGCACGAGCGCCGTGCTGCGGCTCCAAGGAGGCGGATTGCCGGGGCGCGATGCGGTCGCCAATCTCACCGCCACGAACGTCATCTTTCGGCCTATCCTCGTGTCCAACGGACAGTCAGCAGGTCCGCAGGCCCGCACTCGTCAGCCGATCCCCTGGACCTATTTACTGCCGACGCGCGTCGACGGTTCGCGGGTCGACTGTCGCGTCGAGACGGCGCTGGCGGGCGAAATCGTGCCGCCGTTCCATCCTCATCGGGAGCGGCTGGCCCTGGGTGGCAAAGCCTCACCGAGCGGGACGAGTTTCCGCGTCGTTCGGCAGGATGATCCAGCCCAGGGAGTTCGCGGGATCGGCGTCTATCGGGATGGCGAACCGCCCCAGCGAGTTGGTTTAACAGGCGCAGACGGCACGTTGTTGATCCCCAGCCGCGCTACCGTGGTCCCAGACAGTGCCGACGGCGCCGACGCCGCGCAGCAAGCCGCAACTTCGGGCATGGCGCTGGAGTGGCTTCTCATCCGGTCGGGCGAGCACCCACTCGCCCGCCTCCCGCTGGTGCCGGGCCTTTCGCCGCGAGTGGTGTTCGCCACGGCCGACGACTCGCCGCGACTCGCGGCCGAAACAGAACTCGCGCAGCTCGAAGACGGTGTGCTCGACTTTGTGGCCGAGCGGGAATCGCTCCTCGCGCGCACGCTGCAGGCGCGCTCGGCCGGCGATCCGGCCCTGACCGCGCTCATGCAGCAGGTGGCGGCGCTGCGCGGCCCGGAGCGCCTCGCCCAGCAGCTCGCGAGGCTCGAATCGCAAGTGGCCGCCCTGCCGCCCGCAGCCAAAGATTCGCTATCGCCCCGCCTGACCGCGGTCCGCAAGGTGCTCGATCAACTGGCTGCCGAATCGCCGCTCGACCGGCTCGAGGAACCTAACGCTCCGGATCCGAAGCCCGAGCAGTAGAGGGCACATCGCGTGGGGGCTGGACTGTAGGGGGCTGGGCTAAGGCGAGGCCGGGTCGTTACGCTGGTCAAGTGTGGCCATGTTCCTCGTAAGGCTCCCGACGGATGACGTTCGAAGTTCTTGCTGACAGCGACGCCGTGGCGCGGAGAGCCGCCGAGCACATTGCCTCCGCGGCCCGTGACGCGGTCCAGGCGCGGGGCCGGTTCTCGCTCGCGGTGAGCGGCGGATCGACGCCGTGGATCATGCTCCGCCACCTGGCGACGGAAGACGTGCCCTGGCCCGCCGTGCACCTGTTTCAGGTCGACGAGCGCGTCGCTCCCGACGGCAGCCCCGACCGAAACTGGACGCATCTGGCCGAGTCGCTCTTGGCCCGTGTTTCGCTGACTCCCGAACAGCTGCACCCCATGCCGGTCGAGGCCAGCGACCTCGCAGCCGGGGCGGATGGTTATGCGAGCGATCTGGCCGCCTGGGCGGGCTCGCCGCCGGTGCTCGACCTCGTACACCTGGGCCTGGGGACCGACGGACACACGGCGTCGCTTGTGCCGGGCGATGGTGCACTCACGATCGACGACCGCGACGTGGCCCTCGCCGGCCCGTATCAGGGACACCGGCGGATGACGCTCACCTATCCGCTGCTGAATCGCGCGCGGCAAATCCTGTGGCTGGTCACGGGCGAGTCGAAACGCGAAATGCTTAGGCGACTGCTCGCGGCGGACCCCACGATTCCCGCCGGCCGTATCCGCCGCGCGGGATCGCTGGTGCTCGCCGATCGTGCCGCTGCGGATAACCCTTCCACGCACTGCTGAGACCACTTACCCTTCGCTCTCATGACCGCCTCTCCCGATCTGGCCCCGCTGGGCCGCGCGGCTCTCCGTTACGTCCGCTCGGGCGACATTGTCGGGCTCGGCACGGGCCGGGCGGCGAGCGCGTTTATCGAAGTTCTCGCTGCCGAGGGACCGCCGGTGACCGGGGTGCCAACGTCGGTGGCCTCGGCCGAACTGGCCGAGCGGCTGGGAATTCCACTCAAGACGCTCGACGAGTGCCCGGAACTCGCCGTGGATATCGACGGGGCCGACGAAGTCGACCCAGCGGGCAACGCCATCAAGGGGTATGGCGGCGCCCTGGTCCGCGAAAAAATCGTCGCGGCTGCGGCGCGGCAACTGGTGATTCTGATCGGCGAAGAAAAGCTCGTCCCGCAGCTCGGCACACGCGGCAAACTGCCGGTCGAGGTGATTCCGTTCGGCCGCGAGGCAACCGCTCGCCATCTGCGGCGGCTGGGGCTCGAGCCCGAACTGCGGATGGCTGGCAGCCTGCCGCTGGTAACGGATAATGGCAACCTGATCTACGACTGCGGCACCGGCCCGATCGACGAGCCCGCGAAGCTGGAGACCGACATCCTCGCGATCCCGGGCGTCCTGGGAACGGGGCTGTTTCTCGGCATGACCTCGGCTGTGCTCTGCCAGCGCGGCGGCGAGGTGGAGATCCGAGAGTTCATGTGATCACCGCGCCGTGGCATCCACTCCGCTGGCGGCCGATTGCTGTAACCTGAAACCTGAAACTTAAAATTCAAAACCGAAGACTCATGCCCCTGAGCCCCCTGGCCGGCAAACCGGCCCCCGCCAACCTGCTCGTCGACCTCGCCCGGCTCGAGCGCGATTACTACGAGCAGCAGCCCAACACGGGCGATCCGCAGCAGCTCGTGGCGTTCGGCACCAGCGGCCATCGCGGCTCGTCGCTTTCCGGCACCTTCACCGAGGCGCACATCCTGGCGATCACACAGGCGATCTGCGAATACCGGGCCGCCCAGAAAGTCGACGGACCACTGATCCTGGGCAAAGACACGCACGCCCTCTCGGCCCCCGCGCAGCGAACGGCTCTCGAAGTCCTCGCGGCCAACGGCGTCGAGACGCAGCTCCAGCAGGACGAAGGCTTCACGCCGACGCCCGTCGTCTCGCGGGCGATACTTGTGCATAACCGCGGCCGAACCACAGGCCTGGCCGACGGGATCGTGATTACGCCCTCGCACAACCCGCCCGAAGACGGCGGCTTCAAGTACAACCCGACGACCGGCGGCCCGGCCGATACCGACATCACCCGCGCCGTGCAGGACCGGGCCAATGAGCTGTTGCGCGGCGGCAATCGCGGTGTGAAGCGCGTCTCGTACGAAGGGGCGCTCAAGGCCTCGACCACCCACGAGGTCGACTTCACACAGGACTACGTCAACGATCTGGCCACGGCGATCGACGTCGATGCGATTTGTTCGGCGGGGCTCAAGCTGGCCGTCGATCCGCTCGGCGGGGCGTCGATCAATTACTGGGAACCGATTGCGGCGCAGTACGGCCTGTCGATTGAGGTCGTCAACCGGCAGATCGATCCGCAGTTCGGCTTCATGACCGTCGACCACGATGGCAAGATCCGGATGGACTGCAGCAGCCCCTACGCGATGGCCCGCCTCGTCGAGCTGAAGGACCGCTACCAGGTGGCGTTCGCCAACGATCCCGACTCCGACCGGCACGGCATCGTTACGCCGTCGGCCGGACTCCTGAACCCGAACCACTATCTGGCCGTTGCGATTCGCTACCTGCTGACGCATCGGCCCGGCTGGCCGTCTTCGGCAACGATCGGCAAGACGCTCGTCTCGAGCAGTCTGATCGACCGGGTGGTCGCGGGCCTGGGTCGGAAGCTGTGCGAAGTGCCCGTCGGCTTCAAGTGGTTTGCCCCGGGCCTCTTCGATGGCTCGTGCTGTTTTGGCGGCGAGGAGAGCGCGGGAGCCAGCTTCCTGAGGATGGATGGGACCGTGTGGACGACCGACAAGGACGGAATCCTGCTCGATCTGCTGGCGGCCGAGATCACTGCCAAGACCGGCAAGGATCCGGGGGAGCACTACCACGAGCTGATCGCCCAGTATGGCGAGCCGCACTACACCCGAATCGACGCTCCGGCCACGCCCGCCGAGAAGGCGAAACTGTCGAAACTCTCGCCCGAAGCGGTCGCCGCCCAAAAGCTCGCCGGTGAACCGATCGTCGCCAAACTGACCAAGGCCCCAGGCAACGGCGCGGGGATCGGCGGCCTCAAAGTCGTTACCGCCAATGGCTGGTTCGCGGCCCGCCCCAGCGGCACCGAGAACATCTACAAGATCTACGCCGAAAGCTTTGTCGACCAGAAACACCTGGACGACATCGTCGCCGAAGCGCAGAAGATTGTCGCCGCGGCGCTGGCGTAGGCGGGCTAGAATAGGACGGTAACGCCCACACAGCATTCGGCGCTGTCACGACACTGCGAGGCGGCCATGAGCGTGAACCCGTACGATAGTCCGGAAACGGCCAGCCCCCTGCCCGAGAAACGGCCGTCCGG
>JALORD010000324.1 GCA_025459145.1 Pirellulaceae bacterium
CAGAAACTGATCCAGAAACCGCTCCATATACAAGTGCCGCTCGTCCGCCAGCCGTTTACCTGTCGGCGTATTCATCCGGTCCTTCAGCAGGAGCAACTTCTCGTAAAAGTGGTTGATCGACGTACCGACATTTGTCTTGTACGCTTCGAACGAGTCGTGCAACCGCGGCGGCAGCTCCGGATCGTGCATGGCCTGTCCCTTGTGGCCGCCGTAGGCAAACGTCCGGGCGATCCCGACGGCTCCCAGAGCGTCGAGCCGGTCGGCATCCTGGACGATCCTGCCCTCGAGCGTCCGCATCGGCGTCGGCACGCCGGCTCCCTTGAACGAGAGCCCGCCGATGATCTCGCATACATGGTCGACAACTGCGCCCGGAACCTCCCGCTCTGCCAGCCACAACCGGGCCGCCCGCGGTGCCGCTTCGTGATCGCCGCCGGCAAACTTCCAGTCGGCCACGTCGTGCAACAGCGCCGCCAGTTCAACCACCAACGGGTCGGCCCCTTCCTCACGGGCGATTGCCAGGGCCGTAGCCCGGACCCGCTCGATGTGGTGCCAGTCGTGCCCCGAGCTGTCGCCAGCGAGCAGATTCCGCACGTAGGCCGCTGTTTCGGCTATGATATGGCCGTTCATCGCTGTTTCACTCTCCATGATTCACCGCGCGAGACACTGCCATGGGCAAGAAGAAAGACAAGCTCAAAGAGAAACCCGCCAAGCGAATCATCCTCCGCACCGGCGAAGCCCTCGTCGAGGGGGAGCCCGGATGGTCGGCTGCCGAGCCTGAGGTGGTGATCGGCGAACTCGACGGCCCCGTCGGCTATGCCATCGCCCACCTGATCGGCAATCAGGCCAAAGGGCACACCAAGGTCTTTGCGATCCTGAATAGCGACGTGCAAATTCGCCCCACGACGCTGATGGTCAGCAAGGTGACCGTCAAGAACAGCAAATATACGAACATCCTGATGGGTACCGTCCAGGCGGCGGTGGCTCACGGCGTCCTCGATGCCGTCCGGGCGGGCGACATCCCCAAGAACAAAGCCAACGACCTGGGCATCATCGTCTCGGCCTGGCTCGACCCAAGCATCCTCAGGGCCGAGGGAGTCGACTATCAGCTCCTCTTCAACACCAATCGCGAAGCGACGGCCAAGGCGATCCGCAAAGCGATGAACCACGAACCGTCGATCGACTGGCTGCTGGAAAACCAGGACAACGTGACGCACTACTATCACCAACTGGCGCTGGATGGGCAGCTGGAGGGCTAGCGAACGATTTGGGGCAAACCGACGCGTCACCGGGGACCATTTGCCGCACCCGACAGTTCATCCGCAAACCATCCCTCCGAGTACAACACCCGGCCGGCGATGGTCAGGCGGAACCGGGCCAGGCCTAGGAGCGTCCAGGGGGAGAAGCCCGCCTTCGCGTCGATCCGCGCCGGCAGCCGATAGCCGTCGGCTTCGATTGTGAACTCGACGGTCGGCGCGACGAGGGCCGGGTACCAGATGGGGCCCCGAGCCCGGACGACGCCGTTGACCAGAATCCGCTCGCTCGGGGGCGTGAAGCCGTCGTACAGGATTTCCGAATCGAGCGCCCCCGCCAGACGAAGGATCCGCACCAGCCCCCGGCGGGTGACGTTGGCTAGGCGCAAATCGAGCGAACCCCACTGCGACTCGGGTAGCAGCGGCCACTCTCGGCGTGCCTGATCCTGCGGAGCGGCGTACGGGTTGATATCGGGAGCCAATACGTTCGGCGGTGCCATGCGAGGAACCCTCCAGCTTCTCGCATTGTACCCCTCGTGGAGCGAGTGGCGAACAAATCCGCTGCCACTACTCCCCTACACCCCCACTCACGCTCCCCGCCGCTGTGCCGCTACTCCTGCGGCGGCCGCTCGCGCTCGGGCGCGCGATCCGGCTGGCGTTCGCGCTCGGGTCGCACGCCCGCTCCTTCCCGCAGCCGGGCAAACACGGTGCGCAGCTCCGTCTCGTCGATCAGGCCATCGCCATTGGCATCGATCCGGTCGAAATTCTCGCGCATCCGCTCGGGAACTTCCTCTTTGGACCACTTGCTGTCCTTGTTGGCATCGGCCTCAGCCAGGCGAGCGCGGAGCTGCTCGAGTCCGGCTCCCTCCGGACGCGGACGATCTCCCTCAGGCCGTGGCCGATCCCCCTCGGGCCGCGGCCGCCCTGGCTCGCGCAGAGGAGGGCGTTCGCCCGGCGGCAGGTCGATCGGCCGCGGGCCAAACAGTTCGTCGCGTGTCAATTTGCCGTCTTCATTTCGGTCGAGCGCAAGCAGGGCCTTTCCCGCCCCTTCGATCTCGGCGGCGGAGAGCTCACCGTCCCCGTCACCATCGAGCACCGCAATGAGCGGCCGGCCCATCGGCGGCCGGTCTCCCGGCGGAGCATCCGGCCTGCGGCCCGGCGGCAGGTCCGGACGAGGCTCGCCCGGACGCCCCGGCTGAGCCAATCGGGGCTGATCAGGTCTGGGCCGATCAAGACTGGGCCGGTCGGGCCCCTGCTCCTGAATCATCGTCATAAACCGGATGAACTGCTCTTTGTCGATTGCGTCGATCCCCTCGCGATCGAGTAGTCGCCGCAGCGGTTCCCGCAACTCCTCGCGCATCTCGCTTACCGCGACCTTGCCGTCGCTATTGGCATCGGTCCGCTCGAACAGGGCAGAGAGCTGCACGGGAGTGAATCGCTCCGGTCGGCCGGCAGGACGATCTGGAGCTGCCTGCTCGACCCGCCGAGGCTGCGGTGGCTGCTCCGTCGTGCCGGCGGCGAACTCCTCGCGGCTGAGCTTTCCATCGTCATTTTTATCCGCTCGGCGCAACAGCCGTTCGAACAGTGCCTTCGCTTCGCCGTCAACTTCGTCCGGACCAACGACGCCGTCGGCATTGGCGTCGAGCTTGTTAAACAGGCCAGGCCGCTCCCGGTCAGCCGCGGGCTTTTCCTCCTGAGCCGCGAGAGGCGAGACGGCCAATGCCCCCGCCAGTGCCGCGGCCGGCACAACATTCCGCACCCAACGCCGCCAGTTCTTACGCATGTTTGTGTCCCCAAGGATGGTTATCGCCAAATTCCTACGTGCAGGATTAAACCCGCCGAGCCGCCTACAGTTTCGCACCAAACGCACCCCACTAGCCATCAGCCACTTACGCCACCTCCAGTCCGCTTGCCCGCAAAACCGTCTCTTGGACCGCCAGATCGTGCTCGTATGAAAAGTCGCACTCCTTTTCGCCGCGGAGGATCCGGGCCATGTCGGCCGCGTCGCCGACGTACCGCTCGTAGCTGCCGAACTTGATCTCGTGCCGACCGCGGCGGTATTCCCCCCGGTCCCGGTCGAGCGTGTACACCACGTTCGGGGCATCCAGCGGCTGAATGTGAAACGTCCCCGACCGGCCACACACGACGAAGTGCCGCCGCGAACCGCCGTCGACCTCGAGGGCCGATGACTTCACCGTGGCCGTGGCCCGCGGATACTCGAGGACCGCCAGCATGTTGTCGACGAGGCCATCGTCCTGCGGGCTCGAACGCCGCGGGAACGCCGCAACTCGCTCCGGCCGACCGAGCACGCCCACCACCAGGTCGATCACATGGCAACCCAGCTCGAACATGATCCCGCCGGGGTACTCGGCCAGTTCGCGCCGCCCGGCTGCGGGGACCACTTTGCTCATCACCGTGTGCACTTCGAACACGTCGCCGAGCCAGCCTTCGGCCAGAAACTTTCGCATGAGCACCACCGCCGGACTGTACCGGAACATGTAACCCATCTGCACCATCAGCCGTTGCCGCTCGGCAGCCGCCAATAGCTCCCGATACTGTCGCAGCGACTGGCCCGCCGGTTTGTCGAGATGCACGTGTTTCCCGGCGGCGATCACCCGGGCCGCGGTCGGCAGGAGATCGCGCACCCGTGTCTCGACGAGAACCGCCTGCAGTCCTGGCGTGCTCAACAGCTGCTCCTCGGTCATCCAAGGCAGATCGCGATACGCGGCATTGGCACTCGCCCGCTCGCGCAGTTCGCGATCGGGCTCGGCGATGCCGACCGCTTCGTAGTCGGCAGACTTTCGATAGACCGAGAGCTTCGTTGCATGGGCGTGCCCCACACCGATCTGGCCGATCTTGATCCGGGGTTTGTCGGCGGCGCGAGCCGAGCGGGCGAGGGGACCGGACGCAACGGAACCTAGCGCCGCAGCCACTCCGATCGTGGCGCATTGGCAAAGCAGTGAACGGCGGGTGATGGACGTGGGCATGGGAGCGCGGGGGGGCAGACGGGAGAGACGGGGAACGCATCGGCAATATGGTTGCCGTTTTGCCGCAAATCAACCGGCTGCGCGCGAGCGTTTGGAATTGCCCTCGCGGATCGGCTACGATTGACGGCACGACGGCCAGTGGAAATCAGGGAGTGTTCGTCATGCGTTACTTGATCGCTGCGGTTGGACTTTTGGGAGTGCTATTCGGGACGGGCTCACGAGCACAGGAGACCGCACCTACTGCCCGGGCACTGCTGGACGAGCCAGCAGTGGCACCCGATCAGGCGGCAGCACCCAAACGCCAAGACGGCAATCACCTCGCCTACCTCGACGGGCCGCTCGACCCGTACTATCCGCACCGCGATTTCCCCAAGCTGATCACGCCTCAGTGGGTCGGCGAGGAAGGCGTCGAGTGCGTGGTGACGCTGGCCATCGACGACATGCGCGAGAGCGCCAAGTACGAGGCATTCCTGCGGCCGATTCTCAACCGGCTGAAGCAGATCGACGGCCGGGCCCCGGTGAGCATCATGTCGTGCCGGGTCGATCCGGCCGATCCCCAGCTCCAGGTGTGGCTCAAGGAGGGACTCTCGATCGAGGTCCACACCTACGACCATCCGTGCCCCTGCCTGCAGGACGGCGGCCTCGTTAAAGCGAAAGAGACGTACGACAAGTGCGTCGACCTGATGAACGAGATTCCGGGCAACACACCGGTCGCGTTCCGAATGCCTTGCTGCGACAGCAAGAACACACCGAGCCCCCGGTTCTGGGCCGAAGTGTTCAACAAGACGACCGCGAAAGGGAACTTCCTGCAGATCGACAGCAGCGTCTTCAACATCATCACCAGTAAAGACAAGTCGCTGCCGAAGGAGATCACCGAGTTGCCCGACGGGACCGAGCGATTCCGCCGCTACGTGCCGTTCACCAACTTCGTCAATACGATCGAAGACTATCCCTATCCCTATGTGATCGGCGGGATGTGCTGGGAGTTTCCCTGCGTGGTGCCCAGCGACTGGTCGGCCCAGCACGTCCAACAGCCGAACAATCCCGACACGGTCCGCGACTGGAAACTGGCCCTCGACGCCTGCGTCCTCAAGCAAGGCACGTTTAATCTGGTCTTTCATCCGCACGGCTGGATTCGCAACGACCAGATCGTCGAACTGATCGACCACGCAGTCGCCAAGCACGGGAAGAAAGTTAAGTTTTTGACGTTTCGGGAGTGTGCGGAGAGGTTGAATGAGAATGTCCTCGTCGGACAAGGGCTGCGTGATAAGACAGGCCGGCCGCAGGAGATTGTAGTCGGCCCAGGCCATCGCGACGGCTTCCATGTTATTCGCAAGACGGCAGACAACAGGCTTTTGGTTCGCTATTGGACGCCAACTACGAACAGTTGGAAGGAAGAGGACTTCGGTAGCGCCAATGGCCTAGACCTATTTCAGGCAGATGCTGCAAACCGTTCGTCGCTAGGCCGCGACATCGATGGCGAAGGTGTTACAGAGCTGTTCGCGCAAACGCCAAACGAAGCCGCGCCCACCATAATTTCAACCGTGGGTGTTGAGCCACCGCAACGCAGCCGTCGCCTAGCATTCACCCTGCCTGCCAGCATTCCGTTTGACCCAACAAAGGACAACGGCCTGCGCCTAATTGACATCAACAACGACGGCAAGCTCGACGTGCTGTTCTCCAACCACGAGCGTTACTGCCTGTACCTCTTCAAGAACATGAAGGAGGGATGGTCGATCAAGGTCTTCGATGTCGAACGAGGCAAGGAGGACGAGAGCGGCGCGCCGGTGATTCTGCCGTTCGTCCGCGCCGACGGGACGAACAACGGGGCCTGGTTCCATTCCGGCGCCCTC
>JALORD010000325.1 GCA_025459145.1 Pirellulaceae bacterium
GGCCGCGCCGAGGGAACCGTGACCGAGCGAACGGCATACGCCCTGGCAGAATTGATCCGCACGGCCGACTACTACATCGATCTGCACACCGGCGGCACCACGATGTGCGTGTGGCCACTCGTGGGTTACATGCTGCACGCCGACCCCGCGGTCCTCGAACCGCAGCGGCAGATGGCCCGGGCGTTCCACCTGCCGCTGATCTGGGGAACCGATGCGTCGCTCGAAGGCCGTTCTCTGTCGGTTGCTCGCGACGCCAATATTCCCGCGATCTATGCCGAGTATCTCGGCGGCGGACACTTTTCGCCGTCCGGCGTTGCGGCCTACGTCGCCGGCTGCCTGAATGTGCTGCGGATGCTGGGGATGACCGCGCCGCGCGAGCCGCAAAAGACCTCTCGTCCTGCCTGGATCGTCGAAGATCCCCGGGCCGGCAGCGGGCACATGCAGCGGTGCTATCCGGCACCGCGAGCGGGCGTCTTTGTGGCGGCCGTGCCACTTGGGCAAAAGGTCGAGCGCGGCGTCGTGCTGGGCGAGTTGCTCGATCCGCCGAGCGGAGAATCAATCGCGATCGTCGCCGAAACCGCGGGAATCGTCGTCGTGCTCCGGACGTTTCCACGAGTAGCGACGGGAGACAGTCTGGCGGTGCTGGTCGAAACCGATCATCCAGAAGTGCGCACCAGCCGCGAGGAGCCAAACAGCAAGTCACCCCAGCCGCTAAGAGCCCAGCATGCCTGACGCACACAGAGATCGACCCGTGGCGATCGTCACCGGCGCCGCCCGCGGAATCGGTGCGGCGACGGCCCGGGAACTTGCTGCCTGCGGCCATCGGCTGGTCCTGGTCGATATTCTTGAGGCGGAACTGTCGGCGCTCGCCGCCGAACTAAAGCCCGAGGGCGCCAACGTGCTGCCGATTGTGGGTGATCTGTCCACAATTGAGTTTTGTAGGGCGATCGTCGAGCAGGCTGTCGCTCACTTCGGCCGGCTCGATCTGCTCGTGAATAATGCCGCTTGGCGCAAGGTCGAGAGCATGCGCGAAACGAGCCTCGCCGACTGGGACCGGACGCTGCGGATCTGCCTTACGGCACCGGCTTTCCTGGCCCGCTTTGCCGCGGAGGTCATGCAACCAGCGAGGCGGGGCGTCATCGTCAACATCACGAGCATTCGCACGAGCTTCAACGACGGCACAGCTGCGGCCTACGTCGCCGCCAAGGGCGGCCTCGAAGCGCTCACGCGCGAACTGGCCGCCCTCTATGGTCCGCACGGCATTCGCGTCGTGAGCCTCGCCCCGGGAGCCATCGATACCGACCTGAGCGGCGATCTGGCGGCCGAGGGCGTCATGAGGGACGTTGTCGCCGATTGCATCGACCACACGCCGCTGGCCCGCTTCGGCACGCCGCAGGAAATCGCCCGCACCGTCGTCTGGCTGGCGAGCGATGCCGCCTCGTTCATCAGCGGGGCGACGATTGTGGCCGACGGCGGCTTGTCGCACAATCACTACGGCCTGGCCCTCAAACGCCGGATGAAACCGGAGGAGTTTTGATGATGTTTCTCGCACCACGCTCGCGGCCTTTCGCGTTAATTGTGTTGGCGATGGCGCTACCTTTGGTGGTCGCACCGAGAAGTCGCAGCCAGGAAGCAGCTGGGCCGATGCTCCATCCGAAGGTCCGCCAGCTTCCGCACGACCACCAGGGCCCATTCGTCCGGCGGCCCGACGGCTCGATTCTGGCCTGCACCAGCACCGAGTCGATCACGAGCGCCGATGGCGGCAAAACGTGGGCCGCCCGGCCGCTCTTCACGGCTGAGCAGTTGGCCGCTCAGCCGCTGGAACTGCGCCCTGAACGAGCCTTGTTGCAGACAAAGCAAGGCACGCTGATCGTGTCGTTCATGAACGACCGCGAGAAGACGTGGACCTGGAAGAACGAGCTGAAGGATGCTCCCGGCGCGATCCTGCCGACGTACGCCATGCGGAGCACTGACGGCGGCTCGTCGTGGTCAGCGATCGCCAAACTGCACGACGACTGGACCGGGGCGATCCGCGACATGATCGAAACCAAGGACGGCCTCGTGATCATCGCCGCCCAGAAAATGCTGCATAACCCGGGCCGGCACGCCACGGTCACCTACTGGTCGGACGACGACGGCAAGAATTGGCACGCCAGCAACGTCATCGACCTCGGCGGACAGGGGCACCACGGCGGCAACATGGAGCCGACGCTCGTCGAACTGAATGACGGCCGCGTCTGGATGCTGATCCGCACCAACTGGGGCGAGTTCTGGTCGGCCTACTCCTACGATGGCGGCCGGCACTGGCGGACGCTGCAGCCCTCGGGCATCGCGGCCAGCAGCGCGCCGGCCATCATCAAGCGGCTGGCGAGCGGTCGCCTCGCCCTGGTCTGGAATCAACTCTATCCCGAGGGAAAAACGTCGTTCAAGCTTTCCGGCGGCGACGGCCTATGGTCCGAGGTGCCGGTAAGCAACCACCGCGAGGAACTGTCGCTCGCCTTTTCGAGCGACGACGGGAAGACCTGGACCAAGCCGGTCGTCCTGGCTCGACAGCCGGGCAAGTGGCTCTCCTATCCGTATCTATTCGAGCCTGAGCCGGGAACGCTCTGGCTCACAACGATGCAAGGTAACTTGCGTCTGGAGTTTTCGGAGAAGGAGCTTTTGGCGGAATAGCGGGCCGGCGTAGTCGCACCGGAGGCGGTCGGCCGGTGGTGCTTCCTGGTCGCTGCTCGCGCTGTTGCGGCAAAGTGGGTCGCTCAGGCCCTGAGCGAATAGATCACCCCCCACGCGCGATCGCGCGAACTCCGCCTCAGCCCCTTCTGCGCGACGACGTCCTCGTGCAGCCCAAGCTGCTGACGGCATCAACTGACCACTTGCTCCGAGAAGGCCTTGGTCGCTTTCCAAGAATTCGCTTTGCCGGACGGCCACTCCTCCTTACATTAAACGTCAAGTCCTGCCGATCCGTTGCCTGTCGATTCCCCCACCTTCCTCCCGTTTGCCCCGCGGGATCGCGCCATGCCAAGAATTGCCATGCTATGGGTCGTCCTGGGTGGACTTGCCTGGGTGAGTCCAGGTCTCGCCCAACCGCCGTTGCACCAGGAAATCGATCGAATCATCGAAGCTGCGGCGGGCGGCCCGGTAGCTCCAGCGGCTGGCGACGCAGAATTTCTGCGTCGCGTGTACTTGGATCTGGCGGGCCGCATTCCCTCGGTTGAGGAAACGCGTGCTTTTTTGGCCGACGCTGCTCCCAAGAAGCGCGCTGTATTGGTCGATCGGCTGCTCACAAGCGAGGACCACGTCCGCCGACTGTCGCAGGTCCTGCACGTCATGCTGATGGAACGACTGGGAGACCACGAAGAGTGGCAACGGTTCCTGCGCGAGTCGGTCCGCAGGAATCAGCCGTGGGACAAGCTCGTGCGCGACATTCTCCACCCCAATCCGGATAACGAGGCGACCCGGGGCTCGGCCTTATGGTATACGAAGAGACTGGAGAATTATGGCCAGAATCCGGTCGATATGCCGGGCCTCGTGCGCGACGTCGGGCGGCACTTCCTGGGGATCGACGTGCAGTGTGCCCAATGCCACGACCATCTGTTCGTCGACGAATACAAGCAAGAGTACTACCACGGCCTCCTGGCGTTCGTCGGCAATACCACAATCCGCCAGGACGTGCAGTTCCCTGCCGTGGCGCAAAAACCTTTGGAGAAGAAGGTCGAATTCATGTCGGTCTTCTTCCAAGTGCCGCTGGCCGTGGGTCCAAAGCTCCCGGGGGACGCCGAAATCGAGGTGCCCGGGCTGGCCAAGGGCGAGGAATACGAAGTGCTGCCCGACAAGAAGACCCGCTTTCCGGGAGTGCCGAAGTTCAACACGCTCCGGCTGTTATCCGAGCAACTGCCCCAGGCCGACAACCGCCTGTTCACCCGCAATATCGCCAATCGCCTGTGGTGGCTAATGCTGGGTCGGGGCCTTGTCCAGCCGCTCGACCTCGCGCACGCGGACAATCCGCCCTCGCATCCGGAACTGCTCGATCTGCTCGCCAGCGAACTCGCGGCCCACCAATTCGACATGCGGTGGCTCCTGCGCGAGATTGCCTTGTCCCAGACCTACCAGCGCGCCGGCAGCGCCCCGGACGATTCGTTCGTCAACGCTGCGCCCGACAAGTATCGCCTGGCCATCGAAAAGCCGCTGTCCAGCGAACAGATGCTTGCAAGCCTCCGGCAGGCGGCGAGCGATGGCCTGCCGATTGTCATTGCGACCAGCGATAAGCCCTGGATCGAGTGGCAAACGCGGTTTGACAAGGCGCTGGCCAACCCGCCCCGCGAGCCCGAAGTGGAGCACAACCCGACGGTCAAGGCCGCTCTGTTCCTGATGAATGATGCGACCGTGCTGGGCTGGCTCGAACCAGAGGGACAGAATCTTGCGGCGCGACTGCGCGGTGAATCCGACCCCGATCAACTTGCCGACGAGTTATATCTCGCCGTTCTTTCCCGAGAGCCCGCAGACGACGAACGCCGCGAGGTCGCCGAGTACCTGGCGGCCCGCTCCGACCGCCGCGAACAGGCTCTCGGCAACTTGATTTGGGGTTTACTCGCTTCGAATGAATTTTGTGCAAACCATTAGCACGCGCGTCACCCCATTTCCGACCAAACGTACTGCTTGCCGCCATTTTTCCCAGGAATGTTGCCGTTCGGTGCGGGCGGTGCTTCGCACTGAGAACAGCCCGAGGTGAGAGCCGATGACCTATTCGCATCTCTGCACGCCGCGCGATCATCTGGTCTCGCGCCGCGCCTTGCTCGGCGCGGCCGGAGCGGCGGGACTCGGTTCCCTGCTGCGGCCGGCGATGGCCGCGGATCTGCAAAAGAAGCAAAAGCAGGTGCTATTCATCTGGATCGATGGCGGGATGAGCCAGCTCGAAAGCTGGGATCCGAAGCCGAATACCGTCTTTGGCGGGCCGTTTCGCGCGATCCCGACGAGCGTGCCTGGAATCCACGTGAGCGAGCTCTTGCCGCGCTCGGCCCGGCTCATGCATCATCTGGCGATCCTGCGCAGTCTCCACACGCAGGACAATTCGCACTCGGCGGGAGTGGCCAGGATTCAGCGCGGCGATCCCAAGGACCGCGGCGTCACTTATCCTTACTTCGGCTCGGCAGTGGCCCGCCTGCTCGGTGCCGGACCGAGCGGGTTGCCCCCGTACGTGTGGATCAAACCGGGAAGCGGCGGATTCATCCATCAAGACGCCGGCTTTCTGGGGCCTAAATTCGGCGCGGTCGCGTTCGGCGACGGCAAGCCACCGGAGAATCTCGTCCTGCCCGATTCGCTCTCGGCCGCTGCCGACGACGAGCGGAACGCCCTTCGTCAAGCGGCCAATGCCCGCTATGCCCGCGGCCGACGACCCCAAATGGGCGAGGCGACCAGCTACGTCTTCGACGTCGCCCGCACGCTGATGAAGCGGCAGGATCTGTTCGACACGTCGAAGTTCGACCCGCGCGATGTCGAGCGCTACGGCACCCACGAGTTTGGCCGCCACATGCTGCAAGCCCGCAAAATGCTCGAAGCGGGCGTCACCTTCGTCAAAGTGAACTCCTATGGCTGGGACACGCACGGCGACAACTTCAACGGCCACCTGAGCCTGATGCCCAAATTCGATCAGGCCTTCGCGGCGATCGTCGGTGACCTGGCCGACCGCGGGATGCTCGACAATGTCCTCGTAATCGCGATGAGCGAGTTCGGACTGGAGACCGAGGCGCTCATCGCCGACTACGGACCCGACCAGCTCGTGCCGCCGTCCCTGCGCGCGCCGGGGGACGACGTCGACCCCAACGCCCCCGAGCCGGAGCCCTACCCCTACGTGCGGGCCGAGCAGGAGCGCCGGCTGCGGACGGCCGAGAAGGCGATGGCCCTGCTCGGCAAGGTCAACCCGCTGGCCCTCGAGGAGTTTGCGGCCCTGGAGGAGCGCCACCGGTTCCTGACCGAGCAGCTCGATGACCTCAAGCGCTCCCGCAAGGATCTGCTCGACCTCATCAACGACGTGGACGCCCGCGTCGAGGAGGTCTTCACGTCCGCCTACGCGGATGTGGAGGTGCAGTTCG
>JALORD010000326.1 GCA_025459145.1 Pirellulaceae bacterium
CGATCTGCATCACGCGCTGGCGCTCGTTCTACTCGATGCGGGCAGGCAGGAGGAGGCCCAGGGACATCTGGCCCGCGCCGCATTTCATGAACCTGCCGGCGTCGATTTGTCGCAGCCCGCGACACTCCCGACGAAAACCGCGAGGGTCGACTAACCCGGGCCAGACTCTGAATCGGAAATTGTGGGATCTTGTCTCGCGCGAGGCATCATTCGCCAGCGACTCGTCTGAATGCACTTGGCCTCTGCCGGCGGCCCTCGGGTCTTAGCGATTAGGGTGGTTGCACCCAGCAGGATGACACTTTCTGGCCACAGCGGCTGCTTTGGCGACCCCTCTGGGGCTGGGGTTTTGCGGGAAGCGCGTCGCACTTAACCCGTGATGGCGTTTGGACATCGGCGCTAGGCGACCTAGGTTTTCGGTAGCAGCCGGGCTGTTTTGCACGGCCCGTGCGCGCCCTCCCCGTTCCCTGGACCGGTTGCCCCGATGTTCGAACGCCGCTCCCTATCGCTGTTGCCGATGGCCGTGTTGGCCGTTGCTTGCACTGCGCTCGGCCTGGCTTGGGTCGTGGAGCCGCTGGTGGCGCCGGTCAGTCTGCAGGTCCGCGTCGCATTTGTCATCGGAGGCGCGGCCCTGGTGATGGGAGCGATCAAGGTGGCGCTCCGTCAGGCGGCCTCCGCGGCGACCGCCGCCGAGCAGTATGTCGCCCGGCTATGCGAGCTCGATAGCGACGCCCTGCACGAAGAGGAACAGCTCGATCGAACTCCCGTCCGCCGCGAAGACGCCCGCTGGCGCGAGCTCTGTCAGCGGGTCCGCAGCCGCCTCTGCGAGTTTGCCCGTCAGGCCGACGAAGTCGAAATGGTCCGCGCCGGCGTCGAAGTACGGCTGCGGCGCGTCACCTCCGAACGCGACCAGCTGCGCGAAATCCTCACGGGCCTTTCGGATCCGGTGGTGGCGGTCGATGCCTTCGGCGAAATCGTCGTCGCCAATGGCAGCGCCGAGCGGCTGCTGAATCTCTCGGGCACAAATCAGGGCAGTCGGGCGCTCGAACAACTGGACCGCTGCCAGGAATTGCTCAGCCTGCTCACCGAAACCCGCCGCCGCCGTGCACCGGCGCAGCGGACCGGCGAATTGACGCTCGCCTCCGCCGACGGCAAGGAGCATTGCTACCGGGTCAGCTGCCGCAGCCTGGCGCAGCAGACCGAAGGGAGCGCTGGTAGCACGGAACGGGGCGCCGTCGCCGTGCTGACCGATATCAGCAGCCTCAAGGCCATTCAAAAGCGGAACGCGGAGTTCGTTTCGTCGGTCAGCCACGAAATGAAGGCTCCCCTGTCGAGCATTCGGGCCTATGTCGAACTGCTCGTCGATGGCGAAGCCGACGACGATGCCACCCGCGAAGAGTTCCTGGGGATCATCAACAACCAGACCGACCGGCTGCAGCGTCTGATCGACAACCTGCTCAACCTGGCCCGCATCGAGGCCGGAGTCGTGGCCGTCAACAAGGTGCCGCAATCGCTCAACGAGCGGCTCGGCGAGGCAGTTCGCGTGCTACAGCCCATGGCCGAAAGCAAGGATATCCGCCTCGTCGCGGAGTTCAGCGAGCTGTATCTCGGCGTGCTGGCCGATCGCGACATGCTGCTGCAGGCGGCGATCAATCTGATCACCAACGCCATTAAATATACACATCGCGGCGGGACAGTCATCGTTCGCAGCCGGCTGCACGACAAGGAAACGATCTTCGAAGTCGAAGACACCGGGGTTGGGCTCTCGCCCGAGGATTCCCAGAGGGTGTTCGAGAAGTTCTATCGCGTGCGGAAAGATCGCGAGATGGCGCAAGGGACCGGCCTCGGGCTGGTCTTGGTCAAGCACATCATCGAGGACGTGCACGGCGGGCGGATCGAACTGGAAAGCGAGTTGGGCCGGGGAAGCACATTCCGCGCGATCCTGCCCGGACTGGCCCAGATCAGCGCTTGAGAATGAGGACGAGTGCGAATGAGGACGAGTGCGAATGAGGTCGCGAATGAGTTGGGGTTCCTGCCATGAATAAACGCATTCTGCTCTGCGACGACGAGGCCCACATCCTGCGGGCCGCGGAGTTCAAATTCAAACGCGCCGGCTACGAAGTGACCTGCGCCCGCGACGGCCAGGAAGCCTGGGAGATCCTCCTCGAATCGCGCCCTGACATTGTCGTGACCGATTGTCAGATGCCGCGGCTCAACGGACTGCAATTGGCCGAGCGGATCAAACAGTCGCCTGACACTAACGGCCTGCCGGTCTTAATGCTGTCGGCCAAAGGGTTCGAGCTGTCGGCCGATGAGCTGCGCGAGCGGTTCGGCATTCGGCACCTCCTGGCCAAGCCCTTCAGCCCACGCGAGTTGCTCGAGCGAGTCGAAGCGACGTTGGCAAGCGAAGAAGCGACACGCGAAGCGGAGGTCTACGTTTAGGAAGGTCATTTGTCATTGGTCATTGGTCAATAGTCCGTTGGATCGGCACCAGCACTAGCCACTAGCCACTAGCCACTAGCACTCACCCCTCGCCTCTTCCCCCATGAAACTCCCCACCGAAGTCTTTGGCGAAGTTGTGGTCGTGCATACGCCCGAAGAACTCGGCGCTGACACGGCGACGCTCCTCGAATCGTTCCTCACTTCGCTCGAACGGAGCAATGTGATCGTCGATCTCGACGGCAGCGAAACGATCGACGGCGGCGGACTCGAGGCCCTGCTCAACGCCCAGGAAGCCCTGCGAGCCTTGTCGGGCGATCTCAAGCTGTCGACCAGCAACCCGGCCAATCGCAAGATCCTCGAAATCACCCGCCTCGATCAGCAACTCGAGGTCTTCGACACCGTCATCGACGCCGTGAAAAGCTTTGCGTAGGAAGTGCTCGTGGCTAGTGAAGACCGGCTCCCGACCAATGACAAGTGACCTGCCACATCCGACCTCCAACCTCTGATCTCTGACTTCTGAACTCTCCCTTCCCCATGTCCTCCCCCAGTAACAACCCGCCGCCGCGCCTCGGCAATATCCTCGTCGAACGAGGCTATGTCCGCGTCGAAGAGTTGCAACAGGCGCTTGAAGCACAGTGCCAGGGAACGGGCAAACTGCTCGGGGAAATTCTCGTCGAGCTGGGCTTTGCCTCCGACGATCAGGTCATCGAGTGCCTGGCGACCGTCTACGGCGTTCCGTACGCCAAGCTCGAACCGCGGCTGGCCGATCCGCGGGCGGTCGATGTGCTCCCCCGCGAGTACATCGAGAAAAACCTCGTCTTCCCGCTCTTCAAGATTCGCCACACGCTGACAATCGCCGTTTGCGAACCGACGAATCTGTTCCTGATCGACGAACTGCGGAGCCTCACCGGGCTTGAGATTCAGGTCGTCGCTACGAGCGCCAAAGACATCCGGCGGATGTTCACCACGCTGCCGGACAGCAAGACGTTCGTCATCGACGACATCATCGACGATTCGGGCCAGGCCGACGTTACGCTGATCGAAACGTCGATCGAAGACATCGGCGACGCGAACGAATTTGCCGGCCAGTCGCCGGTCATTCGCCTCGTCAACTACATCATCTATAACGCCGTCAAGGAAGGGGCCAGCGACATCCATATCGAGCCGGCCGAGCGCTGCACGCGGGTCCGGTTTCGAATCGACGGCAAGCTGTACAAGTCGCTCGAAGTGCCGCTCAATCTGCTGGCTGCCGTCACCAGCCGCATCAAGATCATGGCCTCGCTTGATATCAGCGAGCGCCGGCTGCCGCAGGACGGCCGGGTGCACGTCCTCCTGGACGGCCGCAAGATCGACCTCCGCATCAGCACATTCCCTGGCAGCCGGGGCGAGAAGACGGTGATTCGCGTCCTCGATACGCGGAGCGTCTCGCTCAACTTGCGCGATCTGGGCTTTGCCGAAGACGTGCTCACGCCGCTGCAGGCGGGCATCTGTGCCCCCAACGGCATCATCCTGGTGACGGGTCCGACCGGCAGCGGCAAATCGACGACGCTCTACGCTTGTCTGAACGAAATCGCCTCGATGGAGAACAATGTCTGCACGGTCGAGGACCCGATCGAGTATCACCTGCCGCTGATCAACCAGTTTCAGGTCCAGGAGCGGGTCGGACTCACGTTCAGCAAGGCGCTCCGCACGCTGCTCCGCCAGGATCCCGATGTGATCATGGTGGGCGAAGTCCGCGACGAGGAAACCGCCCGCACGGCGATTCAGGCCGCCCTTACCGGGCATCTCGTTTTCAGCACGCTGCACACCAACGACGCCCCGAGCGCCATTACCCGGCTGATCAACATGGGGGTCGAACCCTACCTGATCGGGGCGGCCTTGAACATGGTCCTCGCCCAACGGCTAGTACGCCGCACCTGCAGCAAGTGCCGCGAGGTCTACGACCCGCCCCGGCCGCTGCGCAAGGCGCTCGAGCGGATGGGCCTCGTGATCGAGAAGTTCACCAAGGGGCTCGGCTGTCGCAAGTGCCGCAATACGGGCTTCAGCGGCCGCGTGGGGATTCACGAACTGCTGCAGGTAAACGACGAACTGCGGGACGCGATCGTCGCCGGCGGCACCGTCGCGCAGCTTCGCAAGATTGCCGCCACCTACAACATGGTCACACTTCGCTACGACGGCTTCCGCAAAGTGCGCGAAGGGCTGACGAGCGTCGAGGAAGTGATCCAGATCGCCGGCGAGATCATCAGCCTGAACGAGCGGCGCCCGCCGGGCGTCCGCGATTCGACGATCGGCCTGCCGCCGCTGCCGGTGAAGGCCGATCCAGGCGAACCGGCGAGCGTAGAGTCATGAGTTCAAGGTTCAAGGTTCCAAGTTCAAAGTTCAAGGTTGCCCGCATCCACGTTGAACTTTGAACCTGCAACTTTGAACTGAAAGAGACGAGCCCTGCCATGCAGTCCTACACCTACTCCGCCCGCGACCCACTTGGCAAGCTGATCGCCGGCACGCTCGAAGTGGATTCGCGCGATGAGGCCCTCTTGCGTTTGAAGCGCGAAGGACTGCAGGTCGTCGAGATCGACGAGGAGGGCGAGAGCTTCGAGCTGCTCCCGCGGCGGATCAAGCAGGCCGAGATCATCTACGTCGCCAGCCAGCTCGCCGTGATGGTCGATACGGGGATCAACCTGTCGGTCGCCTTGGGGAGCATTGCCGAGCAGGAAGCGAACCCGGCTTTGAAGGAAGTGCTGCTCGACCTGCGCAATCGGGTCGAAGGGGGCGAGGATTTCTCGTCCGCCCTGGCTCGCCATCCGCGGCAGTTCGACAAAACATTCGTCGCGATGATGAAAGCGGCCGAACAGACCGGCCGTCTCGGCGAAATGCTCGATGGCGTGGCCGGCTATCTCCGCGGCCAACTCGAAACGCGGCAAAAAGTGCGGGCCTCGCTCGCCTACCCGTCGATCATGGCCGTCCTGGCCGTCGCTGTGACGATCTTCCTGCTCACCTACATTCTCCCGAAGTTCGAGCCGCTTTTCTCGCGGAAGGGCGTCAAGCTGCCGAAGCCGACCGTGATCATGATGACCGCGTCGGACCTGCTCATCGATTACTGGCCGCTGTGGATTGTCGCGGCGATCGCCGGCACGATTGCGTTTTTCGTCGGCAAGCGGACCGAAGCGGGCCGGCAGGCGCTCGACTGGGTGATGATCAACCTGCCGATTGTCGGGCCGATGGTCCGCAAGGTGACGATCAGCCGGAGCATCCGCACGCTGGGGACAATGGTGGCCAGCGGCGTCTCGATGCTCGACGCAATTCGGCTGACCGCCGAGGTCTCGGGCAACTACTACTACGAGAAAATCTGGCTCCGCGTCCTCGACGAAATCACGCAGGGGAACCGGATCGTCGACGCCCTCCGCAACGAACCGCTCCTCCCGCCGACGCTCGTGCAGATGATCGGCGCGGGCGAAGAGACGGGAAAACTCGACACGGTCCTCGCCAAGGTGAGCAGTTACTACGACCGCGAAGTCGAAACGTCGCTTAAGGCCACAACCAGCCTGATCGAGCCGCTCATGATCTGCGCCATGGGCTTCGTCGTCGGCGGCATCGCCCTGGGCCTCCTGATGCCGATCTTCCAGCTCAGCCGTCCGGGGCATTAGCGGCC
>JALORD010000327.1 GCA_025459145.1 Pirellulaceae bacterium
GCTCTTGCCCCGCGGGGGTGTGAATCCCGCAGGAATCCATTCGTCAACTGTCGCAAACTGTTTAATACTGACGACTTGCCGGCGGAGCTGCCTCCGGACCGACGGTCGTCTCGGGCCCGTCCTCCCCGACCGTCGGGGCTACAGGTTCCGTCGCGGCCGGAGCCGGAGTCGATTGCAGCGCCGGCGCCTGGCCTTGATCGGCTCGGGTCGGCAGTCCCGTCACCGAGGTCCATTCGTATTGTTCGACCGTCGCGGGTCCCCATACCTGCATCGTGTGGGCGGGAGGCAACACCGGCGTCGCCTGCGAGACGGCACTTTGAACCGTGTTGAGGAAGCTGCTTGCCGGCCCTTGGTCGACCGGGACAGGGTCGCTGGCGAGCTTCGAATGCCCTGACAGCAAGTCCTTGATCGGCGTCACTTCCTCACCGTCGATATCGTCCTGTTCCGTCGGGTGCCGCATGGTCAGCAGGATTTTTCCCATCTGGGCGGCCACGGTAAGTTCGCGGGCGTGCTCGGGCTTCAGTAGCAGAGAAATCGTCCGGAAGTTCGTCGTTTCGGGTTTGCCGTCCGTTTCACCGCCGCTGTTGCGTTCGGTGTTCGTTGCCACGGCGAAGACGCGGACGTTCTTCAGAATCGTGAACGTGCCGGTCTCCGGAATCTCGTCGCTTTTCTTCAGGAAAACCATCACGTCGACCCGGTCGCCGGGCGAGATCGCTTTGAGGACCGTGTCCTCTTCGACTTTCACCGGCAATGCCCGAAATCCTGGCGGAATGCTCTTGCTGATGCTGCCGCCGAGCTGGTCGGTCACTTTGCTGATGTGCAGCGGCTCCCCTTTGTAGTAGCGGGAGTTGGCGTACTTGCCTTCCACGTCCTCGAGCCGGCGAAGGGCACCCTCGGGCACTTTCGCCTTGGGCCAATCTTCCAGCTTGACGTTTTGGGCGTCGAGCTTGGTGTTGATGTCAATGTCGGCGAGCGCGACCAGGATCTGCTCGTACTCGACATTGCTCGTCGGGTTCCCCCGGTCGATTACCTGGCTGATGCCGATCGACGCCACCAGGCCGCAGGCCAGGGCGATGAAAATCAGGATCAGCGATTTCATCCGCATCGTTCAGTCCCTTTACCAACGAGTAGCTCGCGGTCTGTTCGGTGGAGGTTCCCTGCCAGAAGCTCATGCCGGCCTGAACCCCAAAGTGGGCTCTGGGCCTATTGAATGGCTTCCCGGCGCATGACGGTTGTCGCCGAAAGGGTTTGTCCCCCTAGGTACATTGGCGAAGGCAGCCAACTTACTTGATTGAAAGGAACCGAGACCGTAACAGTAACAGGTTCGCCAAATTCGGCATCGCTGGGCGGATTCGGAGCAACCGTTACCGTCACACTCGCGGGGTTGATCGAAGCGGCCGTCATGTAGGTGTCGATGGACGTATCGATCTCCGCGGCCGTGGCCCCATCCAGCACCGCCAGACGGGCCCCTTCTCGCGAAGCATTGGTGATTACCTGCTGGACCATGCACATTCGACCGTATTCGATCATGCCAAAGACCAGCAGGAAGAACACCGGCGCGACGACGGCAAACTCCACCGCCGCGGCTCCCCGTCGGTTTCTTCGGTACAACCGGCAAGGTTTTTCTAATTTCTCGTTGGCGGCTGCTAAGGTTTCGCCAGCCTGCCCAGACTGCCAGCCAGCTAGCACGCATTGTTTAGCCAGACGGAACAGGTTCATACAAGCATTCCCGTCCAGAGGAAGTAGCCGATCGTCGCAATGGCGATCGGAATGCCATAAGGCAGAAGCATCATCGTGGGCTTACGCTCGGCCGCGATGGCCGAGAGCTTCTCGGGATCGCGGACCGTGGTGATCTCCCGAGCGAGTTTCCAGAACTGGTTGTAGTGGTGCTGCCATTTGCCGCGGACCAGCACCATGGCGATGGCCAGCACCGCACCAATCACCGCGAATCCGAGGATGCAGTAGTAGGTGTTGGTCCAGTAGATCCAGGCTCCGACACCCCCCATCAGCTTGACGTCGCCGGCTCCCATGCCCCCGATCGCGTAGAAGGCCATCAGGACGCTCATCCCCAGGGCCGTGCCGGCCAGGCTCCAGCCGAGCCCTTCCCAGCCGAAGGCGGCCGTACTGTAGATCCAACCCCCAATGATGAATGGGAACGTGATCCAGTTGGGAACCCGCAGTTCAAAGCCGTCGATGACCGCGGCTACGATCAGAACCACCGTCACCAGCCAGACGGTCCAGTGCTCGGCGACGACCGCGCCGTAAGCAGTAAGCAACTCCGACATGATGTTTCCTTTAACCCGTGAATCGTGTGTGCCCGATTGCCGCCCCGGCGGCCGCGGCTGGCGGCCTCTCGCCCTCACGGCGAGCGGCTGAGCTACCGCGGCAACATCAAGTAGCCGAAAAAGGCGGCCAGAACCGTGAAACCATAGCACGCTAATTCCCAGCCACCTGTCAAAACGTCGCTCGGCAAGATCGTGTCCATGGTGAAGTTGCTGCCGTGAAGTCGGTCGAACGAATTACAAGCAATTAATAGTCCATAAATACCGGTCACACGTCTGGAAGATCGCACCCAGGCGCGCGACGCTGCCGCGGCCAATCCCCGGTTTCGTCCCCGGGCGGCACAAAGGGCCGCCGGGGGAGTCTCCGCCAGGTGCGAGCCGCGGCGCGAAAGCCGTGCGGGCTGGGCGAACAGGTACCCCAGCCCAGCGGGCGACCGGGTACCAATGCCCAGCGGGCGACTACGTACCAGCGCCCAGCTGGTCCGCGATGCTGTCGAACGTCGCATTGGCGTTCGTACCGATCGCTTGAATCGAGACCAAGCAGACGATCACGATGAGGGCGAGCATCACGGCGTATTCCACCGCGGTCGGGCCGTCTTCGCTCTTCAAGAAACGCGAAACCTTGTTCATCAGATTGAGCTTCATAACGTCTTCCTTTGCGTGCTTAAATTGTCAAACTCACTACAAACGACGATTGCTTTCTCAAACCTTCCCGCTGCCGCGGCCGCCAGACGAGTGGTCGGCCGCGACGTGATTGCGAGTGATTGAACGGACTACGTTCCGGCGCCCAGCTGATCCGCGATGGTGTCGAACGTCGCATTGGCGTTCGTACCGATCGCTTGAATCGAGACCAGGCAGACGATCACGATGAGGGCCAGCATCACGGCGTATTCCACCGCGGTCGGGCCATCTTCGGACTTCAGGAAACGTTGGACCTTCACAGCGAGATTCTTCATGACATTCCTCAGACGTCCCGCTCGCGGGACCATTGAAAAGAGGATCCCCAAAACCGGGCCACTCCCAGCGATTGCGACTCGTGAAAGTCGCCGGCCTGTGTCCGCTGGAAACAGCCCACGTTGAAACTCGCCTCGGCATCGTCGTTTGGTTCAGGCAATCACGGTTCGGAGCTTTCCGCTCCCAGCACGCAATCCACCCTTTCGGTAGCCTGGCGATCGCAGGGGCCGGCCCGTGAACGGGCCAGAAACTGCGATCCACGGCTTTGCGTCCCGGCATTACTGCCGGTTTGCCCTTTCGAGGATGTGAGGCACAGGCCTTGGCAAAGAGGCCGTATTCCGAAGAGTTTGGATTGGGATGAGAACTCATCCCCAGTTCGAAAGACAAGCCATTGCCAGTGCGTGTCGTCCGGCATCGAAGCCAGCTTTCCCGCACGATTGAAACCTAGGTCAGGTCCGGGGCCTGTCAAATTGCGAGCTTGAGGCAAACCGCAAGAATTCCGAAGAATTTGCCGTGCTGCAGGCCGTCCCAATCGCGCCAAACCATAAAAAAACCCGCACCACAAGGGCGCGGGTTCTCTTGGTAACAGTGGTGCCGACATTAAGAAGGGCACCGAGTGCGGATGAGAGGACTTGAACCTCCACGACCTTTCGGCCACTAGAACCTGAATCTAGCGCGTCTGCCAATTCCGCCACATCCGCAAGGCACTTTCCTGGTTATAGGATACGACGCGGCAGCCGGGCAAGGGGTTCGCGAACTGGCCCCCGAACCCGCCTCGCCTGCCGTCGGTCACTAGTATCGGGGGACAGCCGAATCAACCTCGAGCGACCAGGCCTCAATCCCGCCCGCCATGTTTTGAGCTTGCGCAAACCCCTGCTGCCGCAGGAATTGCGTCACCCGCAGGCTCCGGCCGCCGTGATGGCAATGGACGACCACGCGGCTGCTGCGATGTGTCTCAAGCTCGGCCAATCGGGCCGGTATTTCGCGCATCGGAATGTGCATTGTGCCGGCAATGTGGGCTGTAGCGACCTCGCTCGGCTCGCGACAATCGAGAAACAGGAACTCAGTCCCCGCCTCGCGGAGCTGCTGGACCGATTGCACGTCGATTTCGAGGGGAATTGCGGGCGTGGTCGACATCGGTGTCATGTATCTGGCAAGGTGCCTGAACCGTAGGAACCCAAGGAACTGGATTTGACGCGAGACCCAGCTCCATGACAACCGCCAATCGCCGCGCGAGGGGGACTGGGCGACGCTCGCCAGCCCCAATCATTGCAGCCCAGCCCCCACCCGCCGAGAATCGTGTCGTCTGGCTTCCGACCCCTGTCCTCTGTTCTCCGTCCCCAGTCCCCTCCTCCATGACGTCTCCCGCCGAATTCGCCAGCTCGGTTGTCACGCGGCTGCGTTCGGCCGGATTCGAGGCGCTGCTCGCCGGGGGCTGCGTCCGGGACCAGCTCCTGGGGATTCCGCCCAAGGACTACGACGTCGCGACGAGTGCTCTGCCCGATGAAATTCGTGATCTGTTCGGCCGGCGCAAGACGCTGGCCGTGGGAGCGAGCTTCGGCGTGATCACGGTGATCGGGCCTCGCGGCGCCGGGCAGATCGATGTGGCGACGTTTCGCCGCGATGCCGCGTATAGCGATGGCCGCCACCCCGACAGCGTCAGCTTCACGACTGCGGAAGAAGACGCCCTGCGGCGCGACTATACGATTAACGGTCTCTTCTTTGATCCTCTGACCAATCGCGTCATCGACTATGTCGGCGGCCAGGAGGACCTGCATCGGGGGATTGTCCGGGCGATTGGCGACCCGGTTCAGCGCATCGCCGAGGACAAATTGCGGATGGTGCGGGGAGTGCGCTTTGCGGCTCGGTTTGGATTCGCGCTCGACGAACCCACGCGCCGCGCGATCCAAGCCTCGGCCGGCGAGCTGGTGATTTGTAGCGCCGAGCGGATCGCCGCCGAGCTGCGCCGGATTCTGACGCACGACAGCCGGGCCCGCGGTGTGCAGCTGCTCGAATCGACGGGACTTCTGGCCGTGATGCTCCCCGAAGTGTCGCTGCTCGCGCCCGACGAAGGCTGGTCTCCCGAGTCGACCGCCGAAACCCCGTGGCGGCGCACTCTGCACTTACTCGCCCGACTCAGCGAGCCGACGTTTGCCGTGGCCCTCGCCGCGCTCGTTCGCGAGATTTCGCTGGCCGATGACCCACGGAGCGCCGTAGCGCACATGCCGACGCATGACATGCCTCACCGACTCTTCGAACGCTGGAGGCTTTCGACGCATGAACTCGAGGAAATGACGCAGGTCCTGCGCGACGAGCCGGTCGTGCGCGACGCGCGCAAACTCCCCTGGCCGCGCTTGCAGCGCATCTTGTCAGCGCCGCGGATTGAGTCGACGCTCTGCCTGGCCACGGGTGTAGCAGCGGTTCTCGGCGATGGGAGCGAGGGCGTCGCGTTTTGCCGTGATGTACTCCGTCGTCCCGCCGCCGAATGGAATCCTCCGCCACTTGTGACGGGCGAGGACCTCAAGCACCTGGGAATCCCGCCGGGTCCGGCCTATCGAGCGCTGCTGGAAGCAGTCCGCGACGCGCAGCTCGAGTCTCAGATTCACAGCCGCGAGGAAGCGCTGCAATTGGTACTGGCAGAGCACAAACGCACAGGCGGCAACGCATGAAGAAACAAGCTCCTGCCGAAAGCCCTTCCGCCTACATCGCAGCGCTCGACGATTGGCGGCTCAACTGCATCGAGCGTTTGCGCGGGGGCGTCCGCGCCGCGGCCTCCTTCGAGGAAGTGATCAAGTGGGGGCACCTCGTCTATTTTTCCAATGGCCCGGTTCTGTTGATC
>JALORD010000328.1 GCA_025459145.1 Pirellulaceae bacterium
GCTCCCGAAACTCTCGCGGCCCGGCGGCGTGATCGTCAATATCGCCTCAGCCCTGGGACTCGGCGGCTGCGCGGGCTTTTCGATCTATAGCGCCAGCAAGGCGGGCCTCATCGGCTTTACACAGTCGCTCGCCTGGGAGGTGGCCCGCGAGGGGATTCGCGTCGTCGCCGTCGCTCCCGGCCTCGTCCATACGCCGATGGTCCACAAGCACGTGGCGCATCTGACGCCCGAAATCTGGGCCCAGATCGAAGCCTGCCACCCGCTTGGCATGGGCCGCCCCGACGACGTTGCCGCCGCGGTCGCGTTCCTCGCCTCGAGCGATGCCCGCTGGATCACCGGCGTCACTTTGCCGCTCGGCTGGGCCCACCACTATCCCTTGCCGACGGGCCAGATGATGGCGGGGCAGTAGCGGCGAGGGGCGAGCGATCGAGCTGTTCTTCCACCGGCGGTGTGTTCCAGATGATCCACTGAAGGATGAGCCCATCTGCAATCGAGATGACGAGAAGGGCTGTGGCGATATAGCCTAACAATCGGACGACACGTCAAAAGCTGAATCGCTCTTCGGCAGAGCGTCTGCCGGAACTGTCACAGGGGACGGGAAGTGACTCGTCGCGATTCGGGTCCGCGTCCAATTGAAGTCTCCGCCCCTGGCGCCGATTCGCATGACGATTGCGTCACCGCTTCTCGCCCCCAACCCCTCCCAGTCTTCTACTCTTCTCCCACCGCGATCACTCGCCCCTTCACATTAAACTGCGGCGGGTCGAGAAGTTTCGGTCCTTCCCCTTCATCGATCGCGGCCCGATTGCGGCCCGCCAGTTTGGCGAACTTGACCGCTTCGGTTAGCCGGCGAAGGATCGCGGGAAGCTTGTCGTCCGCGCGAACGTCGGTCACCGCGGTGCTGATTGTCAGCTCGAACTCCGAGCCTTGGCTATCCCACGTCGTTGCTTCGATCGTCTGCCGCGCCCGTTCGATGGCCGAGAGCCCCGAGTGTGGTCCGGTATCCCCCAGGAAAATCAGCAGCGATTGTCCCGTCAGTCGAACCACGCGGTCCGTGCCGCGATCGCGGCGGAAAATTTCGCCGAGCAACCTCGCCAGCGCCGCAATCGTCTGATCGCCGACCCGCGTCCCCAGCCGCTGATTGACCCGGCCCAGTCGATCGATGTCGATGAGCGCGGCCGAAAGGTGCCGCGTCCGGTCGGGATCGGCCTGCCACCAATCGTCGAACAAGAGTTCCGCGCCGATCCGATTCAAAAGCCCGGTCACCTGGTCGAGTTGCAGTTCGGTGGTTACTTCGGCCAGGTTCCCTGCATCGCGAAGCACGGTGGCCAAGAGATCATTCAGCCGATCCCGCAACAAATGCGCCTGATCGACCAGTAGGCCAATCGATTCAAAGACTCGCTTGCAGCCCGTCTCAATCTCGGTCCGATGGTGCAGTGAATCGACGGTCACTTCGCAATCCTTGATCGTTGCGGCTTGATCGTGCAGAGCCTGCTCCAGATCCATGGCGGCCTGCTCGTAGTCGCCGTGCGTCCCGCTCCGCTCTTTGATCAGTTCGGCAGCCTCCATCTGTCGATCATGCCAATCGCGATTGATCGCTACGAGATCCGTACAGAGCTGCTTGAGTGCGTCGGCATCGGCTTCGGCCAGCGCCGCGCGACAGCGGTTCTCGACCGTCATGAGTTGAGATCGATACGGTCCGACTTCGAGCCGCATCACCTGCGCCGTTGCTTCCAGGAGCGAGCCGGGTGAAATCCCTTCGCTGGTCAGAGTCTCGAGCCAGCGGCGCGGCAATTCTTCCAGTCGGAAGCCCACAGTTGTGCCCGCAGGAAGCTCACGCAGCGCTTCTTCCAGGGGCTCACACACGTCGCCACTCGTTACGCTGGCAGTCGACTCCGGCGAAGCATCGCTTGCCGCCGCCGACGCATCGCTATTGGCGGCAACCGCCGATACGCGGCGAATTCGATCCCAACGCGGGAGGCGAGCGAGAATCGGCGGCAAGATTGCAGCCAGCCGCAGCAACATCGCCAGAAGCCTGCCGAACACCGAGGCCTTGTTCGCCGCGGCCGCCGGTGCCTGTGCGGGCATCCAGTGGCTCCACGGCGGCGGCTCCGTCAGCGCAACCGCCAGCAGGAACCCGAGCAGCAGGTTCAGGCAGCCGACGATAACGACAAACCAAATCACTCCGCAGGGCTCCTGGCAACGAGGAATATGCCCACAAACCTACGTTGCGGATGACGCCTAGACCTCGGTAGAGGGCCGCTGTTCGGGCAGCTAATCCCCGCATTTCGGGCAGCCCTGGCAGGCCGACAATACAGCCGATAAAAACCGCGCCGCATGCACAACTGGCCCGCTATCGCTGTGTTGCCTGCCCCAGCAGAACGATCACCCAGATCACGATGGACAGCAGGAAATTGAGCCCGCCCAGCACAATTCCGATCCAGGCGTGCACGCTCCCTTTGATCGCCGGATTGGCGGCGCGTTTCTGGAGGCCGACGATGCCCAGCACCACCGGCACAATTCCAAACGGAATCGCCACGAGGCAACAGATGAGCGACGCGATCCCGAGGTAGTACGCGAGGAGCGCCGGCATGTTCTTATAGGGAATCACCCCACCGGTCGAATCCCCTTCCGACGGATTGGGCGGATACTGAGGATACTGCGGGTATTGCGGCGAATTCGGCGGTTGGTAGGGGTTCGACATGCGCTGGGGCTCGCATCACAGGTTGTGAAACTACTCGGCGGCGTCATTGTGCGTTACCGGCAGGCTCCTTCGCAATCACTTTTGTTCGGGAAGACAAGTCTTCGGCGCGCAAGTACGCGAAAGCGCGTCATACTTGCGCCAGAGACTTCCTGCCTGCCTCACTCTCCTGCGAGGACGACGATGCCCCGCTTGCTGTTTTCGGTCGTCACGATTCTCGTGCTGCTATTCGTTGCCTGTACCCCGGCCGAAGCTCGCGGCTGGCGGCGGGCTAATCGCTCGCCTTCCGCGCCGCACGCCAAGTTCGCGACCCAGCATCCCGTGCATGCCGCGCCATTGCACACCCCACCGGTCGATCCCCGCGCGATCTATCCCAAGTACTATGGCGGCTTTCACGCGCGCGCCCTCCAGGACATCGGCATACCTACCGGCGACCGCGGCATTCGCGGCAACGGCATCTACGCCAATCCGTGGTAACGGCAATCCGTTGCTTCTTGTCTCTCTCAGCCGCGTCTCTCCCCAACGCGATTAGCTCCCATCGATCGTCCGGTCGAATCCGGACGTGGCGGTTCGGCTTCCGCTGGTGCCTGCTCCTGTATTCTGCGGACCCGCGCTCGCACCGCCCGCGCCGGCTCCACTCGCCACCGAACCGCCCGATACATTGCTAGACGCTATATTGCCAGACGATGCATTGGTTGCCGAGGCATTGCCTCCCGCCGCACTTGCCGCCTGGCCCCGTTCGTGGCGGCCCCACCACGCTTCGGCATCGTCGAGCGTCCAGCTTCCTGCGGTCGGTGCCCGATCGAGCAAGAGCGACAAATCGCGGGCCGTTTGCGGTCGCTTGGCCCGGCTCTTCTCGAGGCACGCCAGCAGCGCACTTTCCAGTTCGGAGGAAATCGTTCGTCCCAGTCGCTCCGAAGGCGCCGTCGGCATCGCCGCCACATGCTGCCCACACAGTTCGACGAGCGACGCGGCCTGAAACACGGGCTGCCCGGTGAGCAGGAAGTAGCCCACGGCTCCGACGGCGTACAGATCGCTCCGCGCGTCGACGAGGTCCGGCGTTTGAATCGCTTCGGGCGACATGTACAGCGGCGTGCCCGACAGGGCGCCTCCCGACTGCAGCGATTGCTTCTCGTCGTCGAGCGCCTTAACGAGGCCAAAGTCGAGCACCTTCACCACGTCCGGTTCGCCGCCGCGCCGATTGAGCATGATGTTCGCCGGCTTGATGTCGCGATGCACCAGCCCCTGCGAGTGGGCCTCGAATAGCGAACTGCACACCTGCTTCAAAATGCGAATCACGCGTCCTTCGGGCTGTGGACCATACCGCTCGACGAGCACCTGCAGATCGATCCCGTCGAGGTACTCCATCGCATAGTAAAAGACCCCTTCGGGCGTCCGGCCATAGTCGTAGATCGCCACGGTACTCGGGTTATTGAGCTTGCAGGTGATCTGCACCTCCCGCTCGAACCGGGCGATCGAGGCGTCATTCACTTTGTCGACGTTGAGCATCTTGATGGCCGTCTGCCGGCGGAGCATCGCGTGATGCCCCTTGTAGACGACCCCCATCGCACCCGCACCCAGCCGTTCTTCGAGCCGATACTGACCGAGCTGCCGGGCTTCGATTGCCGCTTTCTGCGCTTCGCGCTGCGCCCGGGCAAGGTAGATCGTAAACACGAAGATCGCGACCGAACTGGCGGCTAGGAGCCCCAGCATCGAAAAGAACGCCCACCGCAAGATCGTCAGCGGTCGATACGCCTCGGCATGTTCGATCTCGGTGATGAGTCCCATCTCATACTTCGGCAGCCATTGCCACGCCCCCACTACCGGCACTCCGCGGTAGTCGTTGTAGCCGTCGAGATCGATCCCCGCATTACCCGCCACCGCCGCCGCCGCCGACTTGGTCAGCGGCAATTCCGACCGGCGGACCTTCGGGCGATGGCCCACCGTTATGTTGCCGCCGGGATCGCGGGCCGACACCGTCAGGATCGACTGGGCCCCCTCCAAATCGGGCAAGAGACCGTTGAGGATCAATTCCTCGTCGAACCGACTGCTCGAAACCAGCAAGCCTTCTTTGTTGATTGCGTAGGTCTCGCCCGTTTCGCCGAGCTGACCCAGGTGCAGAATCCGCGTGAACTCCCGCTCGGGACGAATCCGCATCCCCAGGGCCGCAACTACCTGCAAGTTCGCATCGCGGACTGGAGCCAAGGCGAACATCGTGGGCACGCCTGTTCGCACTCGTCCCCGCTCGTCTTTCAAAAGCGTAACGCTGGCAAACGGCGGGCTGACAATCGTTTCGCCGTCGAGCACACGGCTGAGCAGCGCCTCGTATTCAGGAATGCTCTGGCCTACCAGCTCGACGTTCGACGACGCCAGAATTCGCAGTTCCTTATCGGCCACGATGAAGCCCACAAAGTTATGGGCACTCATTCCGGGACTCAGCTCTTGAGCCAGCAGAGCTTGGAGCGTGGACAAATTCTGCCCAGTCGCGGCTGGGCTCGGCGCTGGCTGAGAACTGGGAACATCGACCGCCCCGGCTGGCGCGCCGCCCGGTGCCGGCTGGCTCGCGGCAATAATCTGCGCCACGGTCTCACGGACCTGCGGGTCATTGGCGAGCGACTGGGCGTTGGCCTCCTGAATCTTGAGCCACGTTTCGAGCATCGAGCGCTCGATATTGAGCAGCGTTTGCAATTCCGACGCCAGACTCCCCTGCATCGTCCGCTCGATGGCGACGCGAATGCCGTAGCCGATCGCGGCCAGCAGCACCACGGCCACAATCGGCCAGATCCAAAGCTGCTTCTTCAGAAACAGCCCCGTCCGTGTAATCGACCGGCCGACCGAGGTCTGGCCAAAGGTCATGTGCGCCTGTCCCTGGCCATCTCTTTGCCGGGTCGGCTGCAATTTCTGCCAAAGCCAGGTAAACATGGGGCGCGTCGAGGGAGGAGGTGGCGAATGCGGAGTTTAGGGATTGTGGGGCACTTGCTTAAAATAGCTCGCCCAGGAAGCGGAGGCTTCCCGAGGACACGAACCGACCCGCAAAACGCGGGCAGATTATTTGCTATTGTGCCAATATGTGTTGCCACCCCAAGGGGCTGTCTATTCCATTTGGTAATTACGTGGCGTGGAATATTGAGGTGAGCGCTCCAGAGGTCTTCTCGCACAAGATGCGCGTTAAGCAATCGACTTAAGTTGTTTTCAATAAACCACTTGTGAAATACTCCGCGTGGCAGAAAAGTTAAGTCATTAAACACAACGTTCAGGTGGTGCGCAACGAGAATCAACGGAACGCCATCGGTGAGAACTGCACTTATGGGGGATTATTGCGCGCCCGAGTAGGATGACCCGACCGCCAGCTCGGC
>JALORD010000329.1 GCA_025459145.1 Pirellulaceae bacterium
CGCCGCAGCACCAGATCAGCAGCCTGGCTCTCATCCCTGAGAATCCTTCGAGCAATAGTGCGAGCGCCGCCCCGCGCCTTCATGGACAGGGCAGACCAAAGGCTAGCGCGCAGACCGTGGGCCGCGATCGGCGATGCGTAGCGGGTGGGGATGATAGGGACGGACGCGCCCGTCCACAAGGGCGAATCGGAGCTGAATTTACGGGCCGCAAGTCGCCAGTCGATGCCCTTTTTCAACCGATAAACAAATCTGAATATGTATTGACTTTGGCCCGTGGTTTGAGATCATCAACAGTTCCTCCCCCTGGGGTCTGTTGGCAGCAATGTTCCAGTCAACAGTCCCAACCCACGCCACATCCCACGACGCCCCCCTCGGGAGACCCCGCCATGCTCACGATTTTCGGGAGCCAACCGCAGTCAGCGCAGCGAAAGTCCGGCTTTTGCGATCGCCTCGTCCGCCGTGACTTTCTCAAGATCGGCGGCATGGCCCTCGGCGGTCTGTCGCTGCCGCAGATCTTGCGTGCGGAAGCGGCGGAGTCGAATTCAGCGAGTTCGCAGAACGCCAGCCGTTCGCACAAGGCGATCATCAACGTCTTTCTGCCCGGCGGCCCACCTCACATCGACATGTGGGATCTCAAGCCCGATGCCCCGGCGGAGATTCGCGGTGAATACAGCCCGATCAAGACGACCGTCCCCGGTATGGAGATTTGTGAGCTGTTTCCCAAGCTCGCCAGCATGGCCGAGCGGTTCGCGATTATCCGCTCAATCGCCGACAGCGACGGCGATCACAGCGCGTTTCAGTGCATGACGGGACGCCGCCGGAGCGAGCAGCCGCCTCCCGGGGGATGGCCGGCAATGGGTTCGTGGGTCAGCAAGCTCAAAGGGAGCGTGAACCCTTCGGTCCCGGCTCACACGAGCCTGATGTACAAGACCGGCCACGGCGACTGGGGGAATCCCGGGGATGGCGGGTTCTTAGGCCTCGGCCATTCGCCATTCCGCCTCGTCGGCGGCAAAGGGAATGGCATGAAGGCCGACAACATGGTCCTCCAAGGAGTCACGCTCGACCGGCTTCATGACCGCGATTCGCTCCGTTCGTCGCTCGACCAGTTCCGCCGCGCGGCCGACGCCAGCGGGTCGATGGATGGCCTCGACGAATTCTCGCAAAAGGCGATGGGCATCCTCACCACTTCCAAGCTGGCCGATGCTCTCGACCTGTCGCAGGAAGACCCGCAGGTGCTCGCCAAGTACGGCGTCGACGATCCGGAATTCGAGCGCGACGGTGCTCCGCGGATGGTCCGCAACTTCTGCATCGCCCGCCGGCTGATCGAAGCGGGCGCCCGCGTCGTCTCGATGAACTTCATCCGCTGGGATTGGCACGGCGGCGACGGGATGAACTTCGTGAACAGCAAGCGGGACTTCCCGCTGCTCGATGCGGGGCTGTCATCGCTGCTGACTGACCTCGCCGATCGCGGCCTCGACCGCGATGTGTCGGTCGTCGTCTGGGGCGAGTTCGGCCGCACGCCGCGGCTCAACAATCGCAACAGCCGGGATCACTGGCCGCAGGCGAACTGTGCCGTGGTTGCTGGCGGCGGGATGAAGCTGGGGCAGGTGATCGGAGCGACGAACAAGTACGCCGAACACCCGGTCGATCGGCCGATCAAGTTTCAGGAAATCTTCGCGACGCTTTACGCCAAAGCGGGCCTGCCGCTCACCACACGTGAGTTTGACCTCCGCGGCCGACCGCAGTACCTCGTCGAACCAGGAATCGAACCGATTCGGGAATTGATGTAAGGCGGTGCCACTGGTATCAAGCCGTTCGGACGGGCCCTGAAGGCCCGTCCAGCGTCTCGTGGTAGCGCTCGACGACACTAGTCCGGCGTGTCCAGATACGGGTCCTGCCCCATCTCGCGCTGCATCTTCTTGCGTTCCTTCTCGTGATGCAGCAGGACGAAGCGGTCGCGCAAATGCCGACGCTCGACCTTGCGCTGGGCCTTCTTGATCAGGCCGAGATACTTCTGCGGCTCGGAACCGGCGGTATCGGCGACGCGGGTCATCCGTTCGGCCACATCGGGACCGAGGCCCGTGCGAATGACGTCGTCATCGAGCGACATGTATTGCCGCACGGTCCCCGGATCTCCCTGCCGTCCGCACCGGCCAATGAGTTGCCGGTCGATACGGGCCGAGTCGTGCAATTCCGTGCAGATCACGTGCAAGCCGCCAAGTTCCGCCACGCCCGCCCCGAGCTTGATGTCGGTGCCGCGGCCCGCCATGTTCGTGGCCACCGTCACTTTGCCGGGTAGCCCCGCGCGAGCGACGATCTCGGCTTCGGCGGCGACTTCATGCGCGTTGAGCACCTTGTGCTCGATTCCTTGCTCGGCCAGCAGCTTCGACAAAATCACTGACTTGTCGATCGACCGGGTGCCGATCAGCACCGGCCGCCCCAGCTTGTGCATTTCTGCGGTCTCCGCAGCAATCGCCCGCCACTTGGCTTCGCTCGTGGGATAAACCAGGTCGCCCAAGAGCTGCCGCTGGCATTTGCGGTTGGTCGGTACGGGAATCACGATCTTGCGATACACCTTGCGAAACTCGCGCGAGGCGGACATCGCCGTACCGGTCATTCCCGCCAGATGCTGATACCGCAGGAAGAGGTCCTGCACGGTGATCCGCGCTGCCTGACCTGTCGGCACGGTCACCTCGATTTTTTCTTTAGCCTCGATCGCCTGGTGAATGCCGTCGCGCCACTTGCGTCCCTCGGCCAGGCGTCCCGTGTTCTCGTCGACGATCACAATCTCGCCGTCTTTGACCACGTACTGCCGGTCGAGCAAGTAGTCGCGGGCCACCTTGATCGCCCGCTCGATGTATTGATACAGGTCGATCAGCCCCATCGTCGCCAGGAGTTCGGGCTTGGGCAGGGTGCGAACCATCTGCCGCCCCTCGCCCGTCAGTTCGACCTTCTTGTCATCGTGATCGTACTCATAATGCTCGTCCTCGACGAATCGCGGCACCATCTCGGCCGCCCAGCGATAAGTCGCCACGATCTTCTCGATCGCCTTGTCTCCCAGCGAACCGATGATCAGCGGCGTGCGGGCTTCGTCAATCAGAATACTGTCGGCCTCGTCCACCAGGCAAAAGTGCGCCCCGCGCTGCACCGGCTGTTCGCCAGTCGGATCGAGTTGCATGATCTCGCCAAAAATACTGGCTTGCGTCACTCCCATCCGCCGCAGGAGCAGCCGATCTCGCAGAAAATCGAAGCCAAACTCCTTGGCCGTGCCATAGGTGATGTCGCAGGCATATGCCTTCCGCCGATCCTTGCTGGTGTGCTTCGTCAGGATCACACCGACCGTCATGCCCAGGAGGTCATAGACAGGCCGCATCAGGTTGGCATCGCGCTCGGCCAGGTAGTCGTTGACCGTTGCCAGATGCGCTCCCTTGCCGACGAGCGCGTGAATATACAGCGGCAGCGTCGCGGTGAGCGTTTTTCCTTCACCCGTTTCCATTTCGGCGATGCAGCCGTGAAACAGCGAGATGCCGCCGATCATCTGCACATCGTAATGCCGCATGTTGCTTGCTCGCACGGCCGCCTCGCGGACGAGGGCGTACGCCTCGGGGAGCAGTTTCGCCAGCGGCTCTCCCGACTTGGCCCGATAGCGGAGCGACAGGCTCTGCTTCTTGAGATCCCGATCGCTCAGTTCCTTCAGCGAGGGCTCGAAGCTGGCAATCTGCTGCAGCACTCCCCCCCATTGAGCCAGACGCCGTTGTACCGGCCCGCCGACCCACGACAGCACATTGGCTTGCCAGCCGGTGGGAACGCCGTTGACAGATTGGAGGACAGTCATCGATCAGAATTCCAGCGGGGAGGGGTGCCCAGCACGAATACGCCGCCCAGGCAGAATCGGTTCCGCGACAGACTCTCCATCATACCCCCCGGCAGGCAAATGGGGTCAATTTACGTCGCCTCGGCGGCCACCAATCACCCTAAAGCGGGGCATCCGGTTCGAGTGAAGCGATTCTCAGGACGTGCGTCGGGGGAAGATGCCACTCTGCTAGAATGGGCAACCTGTCGATCCTGGAGTTTTCGCAGCGAGATACCTGGTGCAAATTGGCAATTTTCTGAGCTTGGTCGGCCTCCTCTTTTTCTTGGCCGCGACAGCCATTGCCGGCGAGCCAGGCAAGCCGGGAAGTGCCGATGCGTTCCCTACTCCCACAACCAAGAAGGGGCTTCAGGTGCAGATGGTCGATGATGCACTGGCCCTGGGGGTGCGGCATGCGGCGCTCAATGTCGACCTCACCCGGCTCATCGATCCGTCAGCCGAGGAGGGAAGCTTCCGTTGGGAGTATGCCGGCAAGTCCTACGCGCTCCGCCGCGATGCAGTCGAGCGACTCGATGCGCTGGTCCGGCCGCTGAGCGACCAGGGAGTCGTTGTCTACTTAATCCTGCTCACCTATGCCTCGGGGGACGCCGAGCGGGATCGGCTGATGCTCCATCCGGCGTACGCGCGCGGGGAGAAGCAAACCGGGCCGATCGCGATGTTCAACGTCGCTTCCGAAGAAGGCCGCGGCTGGCTGGGGGCGGCCTGCGGCTTCCTGGCCGATCGTTACAGCAAGGATGGCGGCCAGCACGGCCGGGTGTGGGGCTACATCGCCGGCAACGAGGTCAACTCGCACTGGTTCTGGGCCAACATGGGGCGGGCCTCGCTGGCCGAAGTGGTCGACGCGTATGAACGAGGCGTGCGCATCATTCACTCGGCGGTCCGCCAAAGTTCGGCCCAGGCACGGGTCTACATCTCACTCGAACATTGCTGGGCTGAGCGTTATGCCGGCGGCGACGAGACCCAGGCGGTTCCGGGGCGAGAGTTTCTGACCGCGTTTGCCGCGCTCGTTCGCGAGCGGGGAGATTTCGATTGGCATCTCGCCCACCATCCCTATCCGGAACCGCTGACCGATTGCCGCTTCTGGCTCGACCGCGAAAACGCGCCTCAGTCGCCCGATGCGAAGGTCGTGACATTCCGCAACCTGGAAGTGCTCGTTGACTTTCTCGCTCGCGACGAGATGCAGTGGCAAGGTGCACCTCGACGCGTGATCTTGTCGGAGCAGGGGTTCCACGCTGCCCGCGGCCGCGAAGGAGAACTGAATCAGGCAGCAGCCTACGCGCTCGCTTATCAAAAAGTAGATCGGCTTCCGCAGATCGACGCGTTCATCCTCCACCGACATGTCGACCATGCCCACGAAGGAGGTTTGCGGCTGGGACTGTGGACGAATCGGCGGGGAACGGTGGCGACTCCCGATCGGAAACGGCCGATCTACGACGTCTTCCGAGCCGCGGGCACCGCCGACCAGGAAGCTGCGTTCGCCTTTGCGCTGCCGCTGCTGGACGCAGCGACGTGGGACGAGGCACTGGCAAACTTGCGGAACGACGCCCCCCGAAGCGAAGGTGACGACTCAACCGAGCGCAACTGACGACGCGCCGCGGCAATTCCTGACTACTTCGGCAGCTTCACCGTCGCGTACAGATCAAGTGTTTCCCGGTCGCCGAGGATCTGAAAAAGCCGCCGAATCTGGTTGAGGCCGTCGGTGAAGCAGAAATTCGCTCGTCGGCCGTAGCTTTTGGCGCCCAGAACATGATAGTTCGGCTCGGGCTGCAGGATTGCGGCACCGTTGTCGTCGCCTGCGGTGCCGAGAATCGTGGAATGCGGTTCATCCGTCACGCTGTGGGCCGACCACTGCAACTCGCGGCTGAACGTCCAGTCCGGCCGGAATCCCACATTGGCGATAATCCGATCGAAACGCTGATCGCCGGCATGCATGCCTGACAACTCGACAACCAGCGGACCCGCTGGGTCATCGCGGCTGATTCGCTCGACGAGTGTGGCGGGCCAGTACGTGACCGGTGAGTCGGGACTGACGGCGAGTTGATTCGCGGCGCGGAACAGTTCCTGCCGCGCCGCCAGCGGATCATTGTCATCGCACGCGAGCGGGCCCTTCGTTCCTGCCGGGCCTTCACGGCGGGTAATCCAGGTGACGCGCGTTCCCGCAGCTTCCCG
>JALORD010000032.1 GCA_025459145.1 Pirellulaceae bacterium
TGCGGCAGATTTTTGAAGGCGAATGCGGCGACGCAGTCCTGCAAGGTCTGGTCGTGCTCGACGTTTCCCCCGCGCCGGATGCGTCGCAGCTACTCGTCCAAGTCGGGCCGCTCGCGCCCGCGGTGCCGCTCGACCCCGCCGCGGTGGCGGCCGCGCTTGCCGGGGCCGCCGGCTGGTTGAGGACCGAGGTGGCCGCCGCCATCACGCGCAAACGTACGCCGCGGCTGGTGTTCCGCTATGTCCCGGGCGCGCCGATGTGCACCGACGATGATTGCCGCTCCGACGGAGAGAGCGAGGTGCAGCCATGAGCGAACCCAACGTTGCTATGTGGCTCGCGGAACCGCTCCCTCGCAGCGTCGCCCAGTCGATCGAGCGGCTGGCGACGTCCGAGGATGTGGCGAAAGTGGCGGTCATGCCCGATGTCCATTTGTCGGGCGAGGTGTGCGTCGGACTGGCCGTCGCCACCAGCCGGCTGATCTATCCGGCCGCGGTCGGCGGCGATATCGGCTGCGGCATGGCGGCGATTGCGTGCGACGCCAGCGCCAGCGAACTGGCCGACGCGGCCGTTGCCGGGCGACTGCTCTCCGAGTTGGGACGCTCTGTACCCGCCATGCGGCATTCGCGGGCCACGCTGCCGGCTCTGCCGGAACAGCTGAGCCAAGCGTCGCTCAGCGATCCTCGATTGACGAAGGTCGTCGCCCGCGATGGGCGAGTGCAATTCGCGACGCTCGGCCGGGGCAACCATTTTCTGGAATTCCAGGCGGATCAGGAGGACCACCTCTGGATCATGCTCCACAGCGGCTCGCGGGCCATGGGTCAGGCCATTACGGGCCACCATGTAGCGGTTGCCGAAAGGCAATCGCAGCGCCGCAAGCTGCCGTGGCTCGACGCCGATTCGGCCGAAGGGCAGGCCTACCTGACCGACGTCGAGTGGGCCGTCGCATATGCCGATGCTAGCCGGGCCAGCACGCTGCAGGCAGTCGAGCGGGTCGTGGCGGACGTGATCGGCTGCGGTTTAGCGTGGGACACGTTGATCCATGCCCACCACAATCACGTCCGCCGCGAACGGCACGGCGAGCACTTGTGGTGGGTCCATCGCAAGGGGGCGCTGCCGGCGGGCGCTGGAGTCGCGGGCGTTATCCCCGGTTCGATGGGAACGCCCAGCTACCACGTCACCGGACGCGGCTGTTCCGCGGCGCTCCGCTCCAGTTCGCACGGTGCGGGGCGGGCGATGAGCCGCGGCGAAGCGGCTAAGCGCGTTTCGCCGAAGCAACTGGCCCGCGAGATGCGCGGCGTGTGGTTCGACAAGCGACTGGCCGCGAAACTTTGCGACGAAGCGCCGTCGGCCTACAAGGATGTGCAAGCCGTGATGCGGGCCCAACGGGAACTGACGCGTATCGACCGCGTGCTGCGCCCCGTCCTGAGCTACAAGGGTCCGTGATTCGTGCCGTTCTATTGTCCCGCGGTCAGCGGAGGACCCAATCTTCCGCTGGCCCCGGTGTGCGACCATGACTTCGCCGCGCCGCCAGATTACGATGAGCGGGCGACTCGGAAGAGCCGAGGTTTCTGCAAGTCATGCGTAGGCGAGGATGGCGAAGATGCGGCGAATGCTTTTGGTCGGCGGATTGGTTATCGCTTGGGTTTCGGCCGCTGTATCCAGTGGTTCGGCCCAAGAACAGCCGTTGGCGTTTAATGACCCCAGTCCCCAGCGGTACGAATTCACCGCCCGGGCCAGTCAGCTCGATCCGCGGGCCAAGCCGCATCCCGAGATCGATTTTGTCTTCCAGCGGGACGGCAAGCCGGCCGACAACCAGCGGGCGATGGTCGACACCCGCGTCGCTCCCCAAGGAAAGCTCGTCATCTGGCTGATGGGCTATAACCCGCAGCTCTTCGAGCACGTGACCAGCTATGGCCTGCATGCCGTGCAGGTCCACTACGCCAACGGCTGGTTCTGCAAGCTCAGCCAGCTCGCTCCCGATACGGACGACAAGTATCTGGGAAAAATCCGCCTGGAAGCGGCCACTGGCGAAGATCACAGCGACGCCGTGGCGATTCCCAAACCCGACGGAATGCAGACCCGGGCGCTCATGTTCGTCAAATGGCTGGCTAAGGAGAACCCGCAGGGAAAGTGGGACTATTTCCTGACCGAGGACGGCAGCGACCTGCGGTGGGACCGCGTCATCATCGCCGGCAGCTCGCACGGCTCCACGACGGCCGCCCGCTTCGCCAAACACCAGAAGGTCGATCGCGTGGTGATGTTCTGCGGCCCCCGCGATCAGCAGGAGACCTGGCAGGGGCTCCCCTCGGCCACGCCCGCCAATCGTTACTTCGGGTTCAGCCACGTGCTCGACGGCGGCTGGACGGGCAACCACTACTGCCGCTCGTGGGAGCTACTGGGACTACACGAATTTGGCCCGATCGTGAACGTCGACGAGACGAAAGCTCCGTATGGCAATTCACGCCGGCTGATCACCGCGGCCGACGTCGGCGGTAACGCCGACCGGGCCCATAGCTCGGTCGTTCCCGGGCGGGCCGCCGTGAAAGATGCCGCGGGCAAATTTCTGCACGAGGACGTCTGGCGTTATCTGTTCACGCATCCGGTCGAGGAAGTGGGAAAGCCGGTCGAGACCGACCCCAACTGCAAAGTGAACCGGCGGCCGCGTGGGAACTGACGAGCGAACACCCCGCTCGCTCCCGCCCGCTCGACTGGCCAACATCGGGAGAACATCGCACCGCCTGAATCAGCGCAGATACTCCAGCAAGTACGGTAATTTCCTTTTTGGGAAAAGTGTCTTGCGCATCACCTTGCTGCAACGCTTCCACTTGGCGAGTCAGATTTCAACATGAAATAGCATGACCGCGCGATTACGTCGAAAGAGATGGCAGGTCGTCGCCAGCCGGCCAAGCCGAATTCGATGAATGCCCCACCGGGGGACCCTTGGCTACGAGGACTTATACCAGCGAGGCCGTCTCCCGCCTCATGGCACCCCCTAACTAACCATGCAGGTACGCGCGAGTCTGTCAATCTGATTCGCACGTATTGAATCTTCCTCGGCTTCACGAGCTGCCGGGTTTGTGATTCGGCAGCACGCGAGATTGCCAAAGGAACAATGTTTACTGTACTACTTCGTTCTTCTTGACAGCGGGTGTAAGGTCCCCCTCGCCGATCAGGAACCAGTCGAGCCCCTGGTCGCCCAGCAGAATATCGACGGCCTCGTCCTCGATCACCGTTTCGTCATTCAGCAGATCTCCCAGGCTGGCGATGCGGAGGTGATAAGCGCCCCGCGCGGTCCATAAGCGGAAGATCTCGGCCAGCACATCGTCGTCGCCGTCGTGCACGGTTGCGCCGCCGATGAGCAGATCCTGGCCTTGTTGGCCGAGGATCGTGTCTTCGCCGAGGCCGCCGATCAGCACATCCCACCCATTACCGCCCAGCAGCGTATCGTTCCCGTCGCCGCCGACGAGGAGACTGTCCCCCTTGCCGCCGACAAGCGTATCGTTGCCGTCGCCGCCAAAGAGCCACGCGGGAACAGTGGCCGAATGGTCGACGATGATCGTGTCGTCGCCGCCTAAGCCGCGGACCAGCACCTTATCGACGTCGCGGGCTCGGAACGAACCGACGAGCACGCCGTCGCGCTCGACCGAAATAATCCCCTTCGAGCCGTTGCCGCCGGTCTGACTGACGATGATCTCGTTGTCCAGGTTGTCGCCGCTGACGACGAGCACGCCATCGACCAGGCGGGCGGCGGCAAGCGTGAAGCGGGCGACGATCGGGTCGTGGTCGCTCGCCGCACCGACGAAGTCGATGTTGGCGTGGACGATGTCGATTTCGGCCGTCGCCACCAGGCTCGGACCGGCCAGGATGTGGTCGAGCACCTGCGAGTTGCCGTCGAAGATGAACGTGTAGCGCTCCGAGAGTGGCACGCTATCGACAAGATTTGTCAGCGCGCCGCCGAACTGCAAGTCGGCGACCGGCGGGCTGAACTCGAAGTCGTTGAGATCGCCGGCCACGATCACGTTCGCCGCGGGATCGATCGCCAAGAGATCCTCCACGAACTGGCGGACAACGGCCGCCTGTTCGATCCGCTGGGCCTCGCTGAGCAGCACGGGCGGCTGCTCGCTGCCGAAGAGGCTGGTGTCCCCCGACTTGCTCGTGAAGTGGTTGGCCACGACGAACACAGTCTGGCCGTTGAACAAGAACTCGCCCACGAGCGACTTACGACTTTCGAACCAGGCGTCGTTGGTTGGGTCGATGCGGCCGGGACTGAGCGTCAGTTCCGCACCTTCGCCGCCCGCGACGACGCCGGTGGCGTCGAGTGGTCCCGCGCTGCCGCGATCGACGAAATCGACGCGGTCGGTGCGGAACAGGAATCCCACGCGAATGTTGCCATTGGGGGCGCCGCCGTCGGCATTGTTTTCCGGGGCGATCTCGCGATAGTCGTAGGCTGGGCCGCCGGCGAGGGCGATCGCAGCGATCAGCCGCTCGTACACGGAATTAGCCGAAACGACTCCCGTTCCGGTGCCATTGTTGTCCTGCACCTCCTGGAGCGAGAGGATGTCGGGCGAGCGAAGCTGGTTGACGATCTGGGCTGCCAACGCATCAAACCGGCTTGGGGCCGCATCGCCGCCGAGGTTCAGCACGTTGTACGTTGCAACCGTCAGTTCGTTGGCCGTGCCGACGAGCGCGGTCGTTTCGGGCTGAACGAGCGACGGCGTGGCGACCGGCAGCGGGGCCGTGTTGAAGACCTTGTAATTGCCGAACGTGTAATCGACCACGCCGACGACGGGAGCGGTGAACTGATAGCCGGTTCCGACCTGCGGCGGGCTGGCCACCAGCGTGTCGTCGATCAGAATCCGCTCGGGATTGAAGTCGGTCGGCTGAATAACGATTCCGCCGTTGATACTCCGCACACTGGCGTCCAGGCCGCTGTCGGCGACCACGGCGATTTCGCCGAAGTTGTTCGTGGGAGCAACTGCGACGGCGTTGTTCACCTGAACCAGCATCCCCTCCAGACTCTCATAGAAGTCGATGCCGTCGGTAGCCGGGTCAAACGAACCGAAGTTATCGTCTTCGATCACTTGGCTCGGGGGTACGCGACCCAGGCGGCCGATGACAGTCGTGGCTGGCAGCGGGGCAGTGCCGGTGGGGATGACGGTCGTGCCGCCCAGGCGCGTCATTTTGAGGGCGTTCACGAAGCCGAATTCATGGACGGTGCCGCGGACGATCGCAGTGTCTCCAACATTGACGGCCGGGGCCGAGCCGGTGAACACGAAGATCGCCTCCGAGGTGGCGATGTCGGCATCGGGCGTCAGCGACTGGAGGTAGAAGCCGTTATTGGCCTTGGCCGTGACCACGCCGCTTGTTTCGACATTGCCGTAGAGGAGCGGCGAGACATGGCTCGCCCCTTGAATCTGGGCGATCGTCACTGTTTGCAGCGGACCGGCGACAAACGCGACGTTCGCCGCACCAGGCGTATTGAACGCTTCGCCAGGGAGCGGCGTGCCGCCAAAACCCGGCAACCCTTCGCCGTCGAAGTCGTTCAGCCGCCAATTGGCCGCGACGTTGGTGTCGTTCGCGTTGGGAACGCGCGAAGCGCCGCCGGGGGCAAACGATCCGCCACTAAACGCGGTTCCGAGGACAACGGTGGAATAGAAACGGTCGTTAGCGCCGCCGTCACTTACCGCGACGGAGTCGACCGCGGTTTGCCACGGGGCCGCGTCGAGCACACCGTCGTTGTTGGTGTCGAGGTCGACTCCTGGGGCGCCGCTGAAGTTCTTCACCAGCAAGAGCGTTTGGCTGCCGTTCTCGAACACATCGCCGAGGAAGCCGGTCGTCCAATAGCCACTCGCATCCGCCGCAGTGAGCGGGTGAGCGCTCTTGATCACGCCAGCCTGCGTGCCGCTGTTGTCCCCTTCGATCTGCAGCAGCGTGTAGGCCGACAGGTCGGCACCGGGAGCCGCCAGGATTTCGACGAATTCGTTGGTGTCGGTTCCCGTGTGGTTGAAGACGAATTCGTTGATGATCGGGGCCGGCGTGATCGAGTAGATCGTGACCGTTCCAGAGACCTCATTCGAGACAACGAGCAGCGGCAGCCCGCTGGGGCTGTCGGCCGCGGAAATGAACACCAGGCCTTCGGGGCTCACGTCGTCGCCGATCGTATCGCCATCCTGGTCGTTGTTAAACGCGTACTGCACGAAGATTGGACTTTGGGGATTCGTCACGTCATAAACCATGACGCCCCCCGCCGAGCGCTCCAGGCCGACGAAAGCGTAGGTGCGGCCGTTGACGATGCCGGTGACGACCCCCTCCGGCTCCGGTCCTTTATCGTCGCTCCGCTGATCGATGGCCGTGCTGATGCCGTCGTTGGCGTTGAACATGGCCGGAGTGAGGGCAAACGTCAGCCGCTCCAATTCCGAGCCGCTGTCAAAGACCTTGTTGCCAGCCGAGTCCCAGATCGTGAAGGACCGGCCGCCAAGCGAAAGCAATCGATCGACGAGGCCGTCGCTGTTGCTGTCGCTGTCGCCCGGCGCGGTGAGCACGTTCAAACGGCCGAGATTGTCTTCGTTCCGCAGAAACGTGACGGTGGCGGCGTCGAACACGGCCGGGTCGAAGCTCGCCGCGGGAATGCCCCCCACGCGGGTCACATCGGTGTCGGCCGTGTCAGCCGCATTGGGCCGGGCGTCCCCTTCGTTGGCCGTGACATAGTACGTCTGCCCGCCGACGGCGAACGAAGCGACCGCGTCGGGCATGTACACGCCCAAAACCGGCCAGTTCTTGAAATTGCCCGGAATCCGCAGGCTGCTGCCGCCGGTCCCAGCCCCGTCCCGGTCGCTGGCGTCGAACTCGTTGCCGACCAGGCTGTGGTTCTTGAGCCCCAGCGGTTGGATAGAGGTGAAGCTGTTGGTCGTCAGATCGAGCACGCCGAAGGCATTCGCCTCTTGCAGCGTCACGCGGGCCGTGTTGGGATTCAGCGGATCGATGGCGATGTACTCCGGCTCCAGGTCCCTCGCGACGGTGACGCCAGGATTGGTGAGCAGTCGCACGCCGGCGGCACGGAGCGCGTCTTTCTGGCCGTTGAAGGCTGAGAATCCAGCGAACACGACGCTCGAGCTGTTCAGGCTGCCGCCGCCGACGTTCGACTTGTCGAGCGTGATGATCGAGACGCCACCTTCAGGGTTATTGACGGTGGGCGTCAAGTTTTCGGCCGCTTCCCCTTCGATCGCGACGAGCACCTTCGCCCCGTCGGGGGTGAAGGTGATCATGTCGGGTACCGCGCCGACCGTGACGCTCCCCAGCACGGCGCCGGACGTACTGAGGAACACCACTTGGCCGGGGTTCGTTTTTGGCCCGGCGATCATCGCTGCGGCGACGATACCGCCCTTCACCGTGACGCTGCTGATCGACGCTCCGAAAGCTGACAGATTGACGTTCACCGGAGCGCCGGGAACAGCGGGATTGGCGATGCTGATGATGTCGAGCGACGGAATGCCGCCAGCATTCTTGGTGACAAAGAGCTGCTGCGATGCCGCATCGTAGGCGGTGATTTCTGCGCCGCCGGGAACCGAAGCCGTACTGATCGGAGCGAGCGAAATTGCATCATCGGGCGTCGGGAAGAGCGAAATCCGCCGATCCTGCCGGGCAATCGTATCGGCCTGGCCGAAGGCCGCACTGCCCCCGATCGGGAACGTCGCCGCCAGGTAGTCCGCCAGGGCCTTCTGCTCCGAGCCGCTGGTCGTGAACGAGTTGCCCGAGGTCGGCGCCAGATCAACGCGGGCCGGAGCGGCCAGAGTGCTGAACGGGTAGCCGTCGCCCCCGTTGGCCAGGAAGCCGAGCGTCACCATGCGAAACTGCGCGGCCGGTGCGACCACGACGCCGTCCTGAACCACGGTGACTTGCGCGCCAGTCACGTCGGTGGCCACGAGTTTCCGCAGGCGATCCCCGGCCGGTTTGCTCAGATCCACCTCCATCGTCATGCCGCTCACCTGCGGGAAACGGCCCGGAGTGTTTCCCGGCCGGCTATCGGCGAAGCCGTGTTCGAGGAGGCGATTGAGTTCGGTCCCGCTGAGCGACAGGACGGAAAGGCCGTTGTTGAAACGGAGCGAGTTTTCGATGTCGAGCTGCGAGACATCCCCTTCGGCCTTACCGACGTCGGGATTGGGAGCGGTTGGCGAGAGCGTGCCATCCACCGCGATCGAGCCGATCGAATCCCGGATGCCGCCGCCGTTCTTAAGCGCGATGCCGATTGACGCGTCGCCGGTGAGAGTGCGTGCGGCGAACACGTTGGCGTCGGCGGTCAGGTTGCCGAGGTTCGACTCTTCGGTGCGGACGACCGTGCGGCGGCCTTCCAGAAACACGCTCGTGCGGCCAAAGAGATTGCCGTCCTTGCTCGAAATGACCGCGTCGATCGCATCGGTCACTTGCTTCACGCTGGCCGCTTTACCCGTGGTGAGCGCCAGTACCGGGTCGAGGCCGACGTTCAGCAGCCCCTGGTCGTCCGCCGCGTAGGCGCCGCTGACGTTGGGATCGATGCTGGCCGGGTCGAGCACCCCCAGCGCATCGAAGGTGACGACCATCCGACCCAGGTATCGATAGCCCGCATCCGTGCTCACGATGGCGACGGGATTGCCATCGGCATTGTTCGTGACGAACGGATACACCGCCTCGATCGAGTCGCCGGGTCGCAGGTAGTCGGTCGCGTCGGCTGAAATCGTGTTCGAACCGGCAGCGATGACCACGTCGACGCCCGAGAGGTGGGGGGCGAGATTCACCTCGTTGATGAACTGCTGGAGGTGCGACAGGAGGATGATTTTGTTGACTCCCTGGGCCTCGAGCGCATCGACGGCGTTGTTCACGACGGTGGCCAGGGCCGGCAGATCATACGTGCCGCTGCCCGGTGTAACGACGACGTTGGGTCCGGGAGATGCGATGGTGAGTATTTCGGGGGTGGTCAGGCCGACGAGACCGATTTTTTCGCCGTTTTCGGTGATGATCGCGCTGGGAGCGATGCGCCCCTTGATCGTGCTTGCCTCGAGGCCGCCGGGGCTCAACCGGCCATTCAGGTTGGGATCGCCAGCGAAGTTGACATTCGACGAGAGATAGGGGAACTGCCCGCCTTGCCAGGCGCCAGCCGGGTAGAACAAATTGCGCAATTCGTTCGTCCCCAGGTCCAACTCGTGGTTGCCGATGGCCGAGGCCTCAAACCCGATCCGATTCATGACTTCGATATCGCCGCGGCCGATCGATGCAGCGCCCAGGACCGGCGCGAGCGCGGGGTCGCCGCTGGCATTGAAGAACGGCCCCGGCAGGAAGTTGTCACCCCCCGAGATGAGAATCGAGTTGGGGTGCGTGTCCTCAAGCAAATCGACGAGCGCCGCGAACCGCGGGGCATCGTCGATCGCGGCCAAGCCGGCTTCGGCATCGGAAGCATGCAAAATTTGCAGCGTGTAGACCGCCATCACGCGGCGGTCCTCGAGCTGTTCCAGAAAGAGTCGGCGACGAACGGAGGCGAGACGGGACGGCGAGCGACGGCTCATGAAGAGATCCTCGGCTGGTAAATCTGAGAAAAATCGGCGGCGCAGCAAGGCACACCATATGATTCAAACCGAGGGAGCTTCGCGTACTCATGTGTGAGGAGCGTTTACGGCTGGTTAAGTTTTGCCGTGCCTGTCGATGAGGATTTCGCGTACATCAGACGCGACGGTGCCTCGCACACGATGCTTCGGGATGCCGAGAGTTGCTTGTTGGTCGCTAGGAGACAAGCGCGCCGGTCATCGGCTCGCGCTGCATTGTGCGCGCTGTGGGTACGCAGCGAGGGCGGGCGAATGCAGGCTCTGGTTGAGCCGCTAAGCGTTCTGTCGGTTAAGGCGCGAAGCAATATCGTCCATCACCGGCAACAGATCGGCGACGCTCTCCATCACATAGTCCGCGCCCAGATCCTGGAATTCTCGGGTGGCTGCGTCAATTCGTCGTTTCAGCTCGCCCGGATCGAGAGCCTCGACTTCGGCCAGGGACAAGCCCAGGGAATTGCCGGATTTGGTGACGGCGACGGTCCAGGCGCCGGCATTTCGCCCGGCTTCGATGCCGACCGGCGTGTCATCGACGGCGATGATCGCCTGCGGCGGGTACGCGCCAAGCTGCTCCGCCGCGCGGAACAGCATCCACGGAGCGGGTCGGCCCTGAGCGACATCGTCGGCACAGATCGCGACGTCCGGATCAAACCCGCACTGGCGGGCGAGGGGCTCGATCACGTCCAGCAGCTCGCGCGTGTAGCCGGTGGTGGAACCGATGCGAAGACCGCGACGGCGACACTCGGCCACCACTTCCGGCACGCCGGGAATGACGTCGGCGTGCTGAGCCAGCGTTTCCTTCTGGAGCGGCAGGAACTCGGCATAGAGGCGATCGATATCCGCAGCGCCGGGCGCGTGGCCGTTGGCTTGCACCCAGGCCGCGGCGACACGCGGCAGGGCCAGGATCGCGGCGATGTGGTCCCGTTTGGCTCGGCCCATCGGTCCGCGCGCTTCGGCCGACGAAATGTCTACGCCCGACCGGCGAAAGATCTCGATAAATACGGCGGCCGGCGCCCGACTGCCGTAGTCGATCGTGGTGCCGGCCCAGTCGAAGATTACTGCCCGCAGCCCCGCTGCCGAGTGATTCATGAGCATGCCTCCCAAAATTGCTCGGCCAGGCCAAACGCCATCGTCATTCCAGCGCCCCCCGTACCGGTGCAGATGTGAACGCCCGGCAGCGGCTCGGCCTGAAAGATCGCCTGCGTGGGGTGCTTGGCGTAGCTGCCGTGCCAGCGGGCTTGAATTCTCCAGTCCGGCAGACAAATCACTTTCCGCAACTCCCGCAGCATCAGCTCGTCGATCAACGACTTATCGAACGGCTCGATCGCCGCCTCATACTCGTGCGAATCGCCGAGGATCACCTCGCCCCGATCGTTTTGCGAGGCCATCACATGAATGCCGAACTGGTCGAGCTCCGGCGTCTCGGCGGCGATTCGCTGGCGGAGCGCCGTGAGACTGGGGCAGTCGGCGAAGTTCGCGTAGTGGCGGAGCGTCAGTCCGCTGGCCAGGTGGGGACCCAGTTTCCAGCCGGCGGCTTGCGGGCCGGTCCTGAGCATTTGCAGTTTGCAGCGCCGCAGGCCTGAAGCGGCCAGCGCCGCGGGAAACAGCGTCTCGAAATCGTCCCCGCCGCAGACGATCGTCCGCTCGAACTCCGCGTGCTTGCCGCCGGCAGTCTGGAGCCGCTGGCGCTCGATATGCGTCACGGTGCTGCCATATTCAAACTCCACGTCGAATCGTTCCGCCAGCCAGCGGGCGAGCGCGGCGATGGCAGCGGGCGGATTGACGCGTAGTTCCGTCGGGCTCCACAGCCCTCCGAGTAGTCCCTCGGGCTGGGCGGCGGGCGAGCGCGTGAGCACTGCATCCCGCGACAGCAGCTCACAGGCAGCTTCGTCGCCAGCGGCCCCCGCTGCGTATTCTTCCAAGACTGCCCATTCGTCGGCACGGTGGGCGAGGTGAATCGAGCCGCACGGATGGACCCAGATGCCAGCCGCCCGGCCCAGTTCCAGCCATGCTTCACGGCTCTGGAGGGCGATCTCGCGGAGCTTACCTGCCGGCTGGCCGATGGGCCAGATCATGCCAAAGTTGCGGATCGACGCTCCCTGGGCCGCGCGACTCCGCTCGAACACTGTCACGCGGTGTCCCCGCCGGGCCGCCGACCACGCGTGGGCCAAGCCGACAATTCCCGCGCCGACGATGCCGACGGATTGGCCAGTCGCGTTCACGACGCGCACCGCCGCAGTGCGAGCACCGCTTGCAGATCGGGCGAATACTCGTCGATGCCCGCCACGAGCATTCCCGGAACCTTGGCTGCCTCATCCCACCGCCGCAGGAGCACCGCCGCGGAGAAATGCGGAGAAGCGCGGAACTGCTCCAGCTCGCCGGTCGACATCGGCCCGCCCTGCAATTCCAGGCTTAGGCGCGACGGCTGGCTCAGTTGCTGAAAATAGGCCGGCTCCGCAGCACAGAGATACCGCTTGGCCGCCACGTGCAGTCGCACCGGCTCGGCCACTTCCGGGATAAACCAACGGCTGAGCCACGCGGCCCCGAGTGCTTCGTGCCGGTCGTCGACGCCCTGAGCGGGGGCGTCGTCGGGCAAGTCGTGCAGCAAATGACCAATGTCGTGCAGCAAGGCCGCCGCCACGAGCGCCTGACTCGCTCCGGCTTGGCGGGCGAAATGGGCGGACTGTAAGGCGTGCTCCTGCTGCGTGACCGCTTCGCCGCCATATTCTGAGCCGCCGCGCTGGCGAAACAGCCGCAGAACCTGTTCGATGATCTCACCGCGATCGCCCGACATTCAACACCCCGTGCTCATGACGCCTGCCGCTGCACTATACTCGCCGCAGCGAGGCCGAGGCAATTGGCCCCCAGAGCGAACAACGATGCCACGCGCGGCCCGAACAACACGAGCGGAAACAATCGCGCCGCACGGCAGACTAGCGCTCTCCGGCTGGTCGGTGATCGCTGCTTTCGGCGCCTATTTCTGCATGTATGGTTTCCGCAAGCCGTTCACGGCCGGCACGTTCGCTGGGGACGGTCTGTGGGGCATCGACGAGAAGGCCGTGCTGGTAATTGCCCAGGTCTTGGGCTACATGGCGTCGAAATTCATTGGCATCCGCGTGATCGCCGAGATGCCCCCCGAGCGGCGAGCGATCGGCATCCTCGCGCTCGTGGGCCTTGCGGAGCTAGCCCTCGCGGCGTTTGGCCTGGCTCCGCGGCCGCTGCACGTGGTCTGCCTGTTTCTCAATGGGCTTCCGCTGGGAATGGTGTTTGGTTTGGTGCTCGGCTTTCTCGAGGGCCGCCGCCATACCGAAGCGCTTACCGCCGGATTGTGCGCCAGCTTCATTCTCGCCGATGGCGTGACCAAAGGAGTCGGCACATGGGTTCTGGACCAGGGGGTCACGGAGCGGTGGATGCCCGCCCTGGTTGGGTTGCTGTTTGCGCCGCCCCTCCTGGCCTTTGTCTGGATGCTGACGCGCATTCCGCCCCCCGATCCAGACGACGTGGCCCACCGCACCCACCGCCAGCCGATGACGCGACACGAGCGCCGCGATCTGGTCTCTCGCTACTGGCCGGGACTCGCCGGTCTGGTGGCGGCTTATCTGCTGATCACCGTGGCCCGCAGTATCCGGGCTGACTTTGCTCCTGAGTTGTGGCGCGGGCTGGGGCTGACCGCCGTGCCGGCCACCTTCGCGATTTCGGAAACGTGGGTCGCGCTGGGAGTGCTCGTCGTCAACGGTTTAAGCGTCTTGATCGTCGACAATCGGCGGGCGTTCTTCGCCTCGCTGGCTGTCGGCCTGGCCGGGGCGGCGCTGATGATCTCGGCGCTCGTGCTGCAGCCGCGAGGCCAACTGGGGCCATTCGTATTTATGGTGCTGATGGGGCTCGGACTCTATTTGCCGTACGTCGCCATGCACACCACCGTCTTCGAGCGCTTGATCGCGATGACTCGCCAGCGGGGCAACCTCGGCTTCCTGATGTATATCGCGGATTCGATTGGCTATCTGGGCTATGTGGCGGTGCTCGTCGGCCGGCTGCTTGTTTCGCCGGAGAAAGACTTTTTGCAGTTCTTTTTCACCACGGCGTGGCTGATCGCGGTGCTGGCCTCGGTTTCGCTCGTGGCCAGCTGGATTTGGTTTTCCCGCCGTACGCCCGCGTCCTGGGAGGAGGCCGCCCGATGACCACCGCGATTGCCGCCGTGCTCGAAGAGGTTGGCCGCCCGCTCGTGCTGCGCGAGTTCCCGCTCCCTGTGCCGCGAGCAGGTGAAACCCTGGTAGAAGTGATCGCCTGTACGCTCTGCGGCAGTGATCTTCACAGCCTGCACGGACGGCGGCCCGTGCCACTGCCTACGATCTTGGGCCACGAGATCTTGGGCCGAGTTTCCGCGTTCGGCCCGGGGACGAACGGGCGCGACGCCGCTGGCCAGCCGCTCGCGGTGGGGGACCGTGTGACCTGGAGTATCGTCGCTAGTTGCGGCGATTGCTTCTATTGCCGCCGCGACTTGCCGCAAAAATGTCTGCACCAGACGAAGTACGGCCATGAGCCGTTGCGGCCGGGGCGCGAACTGACAGGGGGCCTGGCCGATCATTGCCTGCTCGCGGCAGGGACGGCCATCTTTCGCGTGCCGCCCAACATTTCCAATGCGGCCGCGTGCCCGGCGAACTGCGCTACAGCCACCATCGCCGCCGCGCTCGAAGCCGCGGGGCCCTTGGCGGGCAACCGGGTCCTGGTGATGGGCGCGGGAATGCTGGGCGTCACGGCCGCGGCGTGGACCCGCGCTCTCGGAGCGGCCGATGTAGTTTGCTGCGATGTAGCGGCCGAGCGTCTGGCGTTAGCCGCCAGGTTTGGCGCCACGCGCACCTGCAGCACGGCCGAGTTGCCGTCTGCTGTGGCGGAGTTAGCCGCGGGACATGGCGTCGATGTCGCGTTTGAACTCACCGGCTCGCCGGAGGCCTTTGAGGCGGCGCTGCCCCAGGTGCGGATCGGCGGCACGATGATCCTCGTCGGCTCCGTCTTCCCCAGTCGGCCGGTACCGCTGCTACTCGAACAAGTCGTCCGCCGCTGCCTCACGCTGCGCGGCATCCACAACTATGCGCCGCGGCACTTGGCCGCGGCCCTGGCGTTTCTTGACGAGAATCGAGAGTACCCTTTCGAGACGCTGGTCGCCCCCTGGCAACCACTTTCAGCAATCAACGCTGCCATCGCGACCCCGCTCTCGCCCCCGGCGCTACGGTCGGGGATTGCTCTGCCTTAAAAGGCATCGCTCAGCACGGACTGTCGCTCGCGTAGCACCCCGATACGTTCGTCGTGCCAGCACAACGGTAACTGTTGAGATTCCTGGCTTGGAGCCTCACTCGATGTACCAGCAGCTTTGTGGCGGGCATGGACCGCATTTAGATCGCCACACGACCGTAAACGCCGTCGCGCACGGGTTGGAAGCTTCCCCCCACCCAACTGGGCGAGTATTCTGACAAGCGACCAAAACGAGTGGGTACGTGGAGAGAAATTAAAGCATCGCGTGGCGCTGAACAACTAAGAACAAAAGGTGTCGCACCGAATCCGACATTCGGTAGCAACTCAGTCGACGCCAGTTGGCCGCTCGCACGAAGTGGTGAGAGCGGCCTTGGCGTCAAGTTCAGGTTCATTGCGGACGGGTTCCGGGCGGACGAAAATCCTCAACATGTCTGACGTCACCCGCATTCTGTCGCAGATCGAATCCGGCGATCCTTTAGCGGCAGACCAGCTCTTGCCGCTAGTGTACGACGAACTCCGGAAACTGGCCGCGGCCCGACTCGCTCATGAGAAGCCCGGTCAGACGCTGCAGGCAACGGCCCTCGTTCACGATGCCTATCTCCGATTGGTCGATGTGGAGAAGGCGCAGCACTGGGACAGCCGGGGGCACTTTTTCGCTGCCGCTGCCGAAGCGATGAGGCGGATTCTGGTCGAGAAAGCACGGCAGAAGTTGGGCCCGCGGCGCGGCGGCGGTCGCATTCCCGTGTGTCTCGAGGATGCTCACAACGTAGTCGATCCCCGCGCGGACGAGATCCTCCTCATCCACGACGCCTTGGCGGCTCTCGCCGCGGAGTCGCCCATCAAGGCCGAACTGGTCAAGCTCCGCTATTTCGGCGGACTGAGCCATCAGGAGGCGGCGCAGTTGCTGGGGCTCAGTCGCGCAACTGCTGACCGTTATTGGACTTATGCCAAGGCTTTCCTGTTCGCGGCATTCCAAGACGACTAGGCCCGGAAAGCGCAGTCGGATTCCACTGAGGCAAGCCGCCTCAAATTCTCGCATTGATCTGTAACGGCAGTTCCCGGGAAGGCAGAGATGGCCAACCACCCTTTACAAATCGACGACATTTTCGATGAGGCGCTCCGCCGCGCGCCGGGCAAGGAGCGCGAGCAGTACTTGAGCGAGGTCTGCGGTGATGACGCCGCTCTGAAGCAACGCGTCGCAAGATTATTGCGCGCCGTCGCCGAGGCGGGAAGCTTTCTCGAATCGCCGGCGCGAGACACTTCGCCTACCACCGACCAACCTATTGCCGAACGCCCCGGCACGCAGATCGGCCCCTACAAACTGCTACAGCAGATCGGCGAAGGGGGCATGGGCGTCGTCTACATGGCCGAGCAACTCGAGCCGGTCAATCGCCGCGTGGCGCTCAAGGTCATCAAGCCGGGCATGGACACGCGCCAGGTGATCGCCCGCTTCGAGGCCGAGCGGCAGGCGCTGTCGCTGATGGACCACCCGAATATCGCCAAAGTGCTTGACGCGGGGACGACGGAAAGCGGCCGGCCCTACTTTGTAATGGAACTCGTCAAAGGCCAACCTATTACCCAGTACTGCGACGAAAAGCACCTCACCCCCCGCCAACGGCTGGAGCTGTTCATTCCTGTCTGCCAGGCAATCCAACATGCCCATCAGAAGGGGATCATCCACCGCGATATCAAACCGACGAACATCCTCGTCGCCGAGTACGACCAGAGAGCCGTCCCCAAAGTGATCGACTTCGGCGTCGCGAAGGCGACCAGCCAGTCACTGACAGCCAAGACGATGTTTACGGGCCTGGGGCAGATCGTCGGGACGCTCGAGTACATGTCTCCCGAGCAGGCGAAGGTGAATCAGCTCGACATCGACACGCGGAGCGACATCTATTCACTTGGTGTTCTGCTGTACGAACTGCTCACCGGCAGCACGCCGCTCGACAAGGAGCGGCTCCGCTCCGCTGCCTTCGACGAAATGCTGCGGATCATCCGGGACGAAGAGCCGGAGAAGCCGAGCACGCGGCTGTCTGATAGTAGCAGGTACTGCGGTGCCCCCGAAGTTGGTCGGCGTGCCGTTGCCTCAGACGGCCCACGGAGCGTGCCGACTACCTTGGCGTCGATCGCCGCCGTTCGCAGCACCGAACCAGCCAAGCTGACGAAGCTGGTCCGCGGCGAACTGGACTGGATCGTAATGAAGGCCCTCGAAAAGGACCGCAATCGCCGCTACGAAACCGCCAACGGCTTAGCGTTGGACATCCAGCGCTATCTGGCCGACGAACCGGTCCAAGCCTGCCCACCGTCCGTGAGGTATCGCGCAAGTAAGTTTGTCCGAAAATATCGGACGCCGGTCGCCGCTACGGCAGCGTTCATTTCGCTTTTGATTGCGAGTGCCTTGCTCAGCACGTACCACGCGTTCCGTATCACTGCGGAGCAGGCAAAGACACGGTTGCAGGAGCGGGAGGCAAATGAGCAACGCCTTGCTGCCGAGCGAAGTCAACGGTTGGCTCAGGAGCGATTGGCTGAAGGGCTGGCGGCAACTGGCGACGCGCTACTCACATCGGGCCAAATCCTTCGCGCCCGTGATGCATACCAGCAGTCGATGCAGCTTTGTCAGCACTTAAATCTTTCCCCGATGGTGGCAATGACTGGATTAGCGCAGAGCTATGTTGACAGTCCAGCTGCGCTTTTGCCATTCAATCCACGGATGCCATGGGCCCCCGTTGAATTCTCTCCCGATGGGCGAACGATCGCCTCCGCCGGCGAATCATTAACAATTTGGGACATGGCGACGGGGCTCAAAGTACGCGACATTCCATGTCACGGGACACGGGCAATTGATATTGCGTTCTCACATGATGGCGGCCGCCTGTGCAGTGCTCACCACGATGGATTTCTGCGGATCTGGGATGTCGCTTCCGGAACCGAGCTGCTTCGACTTGGCGGGCGAGTTCGCGCGAACTGCGCGATGTTTTCGCCCGATGATCAGCGGTTGGTTTCGGGTGGAGCTGGGGGGTGGGTTTACGTATGGGACGTAGTCAGCGGCAGGCAATTGAACAACATGAAGCATGGTGGCGAGGTCTGGAGCGTCGCTTTCTCACCGGACGGCTCGTTGATTGCCAGCGGCGGGGGAAGCGGTGTGCTGAAAGTGTGGGATTCCAAATCAGGCGCTCTTCATGCCTCCATCCAGCCTGCGAGTCGTGGCGCGATTGAATGCGTTGTCTTTAACTCGGAAGGGACCGAAGTGCTAATGGCGCATCGCGGAAAATTCATCACTTTATTTGGTCTCGATGATCAAAAAGAGATTCGGTCGTTTGGTCCGGTGGAGGGATCCACCACCGAAGTCGCATTCCTGAATGGCAACACATTGTTCGCGTCGACAGGAGAGGAGGGGATCGTGCGCGTGTGGGAACTGGCGACTGGAGAGCGGGTTCGTCAGTACGCTGCACAACAACGCGGCGTGCGACACCTCGCCTTGTCACCAGACAACAATTATTTGGTCACGAGCGACCTGCAACTATGGAATCTCAGCGATACGGCGGAGCAATTCGGCTTTAAAGCTCATTCGTCCGCGATCAATCGCTGCGCCGTTTCCAAGAATGGCCGACTACTGCTGACAGGTGACCGGGAGGGCTGGATAAAGTTGTGGGATATTGCGACCTGGAAGTTACTCTGGCGAAAACGCACATCCACCCTCCCAGTTGAATCCCTCTGCTTAACGCACCTTGATGGAGACTTGTTAACGGCCTCGCGGACCGAGATTCAGCTCCGGGACATCATCACGGGAGATATCCGACGAACATTCCCGTTGAAACCTAGCCAGGATTGGTCCGAACGCTTTGTTTTGGCTTTACCGGATGGTCGCAGGGCAGCCATCAAAAGCGGGACGAATGACGTTCAATTCATCAACCTTGAGACTGGCGAGATTACACAAACGATTTCGCTTAAATTTCCTCGATCGATCGCCGCTTCGCTCGATGGTAAGCATGTTCTTACCGGAGATGAGAAACTCGCGGTACTTTGGGATGCGACTTCGGGTGAAATAGTTCACACGTTGTCGCGCCATAGTTGGTGGGTTACTTGCGGAGCTTTCTCTCGAGATGGCCGGATGGCACTGACCGGAAGTTGGGATTGCCGAGCCATCTTATGGGATTTGCAGAACGGTCAGACGCGACATGTGTTCACAGGCCACACAGGCTGGATACGCGACGTTGCGTTCTCGGCCGACGGCACGACCGCATTTACGGCCTCTGAAGACGGTACCGTTCGAATCTGGGATGCAATTAGCGGTAAACAAATACGTCGGTTCGAACATCAGTCTAAGGCCATAGTTAAGAGTATGGCGTTGTTGGACGAACGCGGACACGCGATTGTCTCAGGTGATAGCGAGGGGACGCTACACGTTTGGAAAACGGATTGGCCTTTACAACTGCGTGGACGTTCCGAACGACTCGTCGAGGCGCAGAAGGTGCTTCGCCATAGTCCGAACGATGCCGCATCATTGCAAGAGATTGGCAACTGGTACATCTTCCGCGGCGAATGGTCTTTAGCATTAGAGCTCTTTGAGCGGGCAGCAGCCGCCGGTGCGAGAGTTCCTTCACTGACTCTTGCGCGTTGCTATTGGAAGGTCGGGCGAGCCAGCGAAGCCGAAAAGTGGTTCAACAGCGCGACCGAAGCAAATGAGGCACCGCCCGAATACTTGGCAATGTGCAAGGAAGCTGTGCGGATGACCGAATCGGAACTATCCAGTCCATGAGTGTCCGAGGAAACGTCGATTTCAATCGCAGTCGAAAGGTACGTACCGCGAATTGTGTTTGTTAAGGAATTTGTCGACGTGGAAATTGCCTCACGACGCTGAGTGTCAAAGAACTTCCGGCAAAGCAAAGCGATTCAATCGGATTTGTTCGGCGTTGCCGCCCACAACCCGATTGCGCCCCGCGCACCGTTTGTGGCAACCAGAGTCAACAATAAATGCGAGGCACCGATGTCTCAAGATGTGCAGGACATAGCTGGAGCGAAAACGTCAGTGCAGAATCCACGCTGATTCGCATGGTTAA
>JALORD010000330.1 GCA_025459145.1 Pirellulaceae bacterium
CGCGATGATTTTGATGGGCAAGCATCGCCCAACCTACACCCCGCACGTGCTGACGGGCGATTGCGTCGTTGTGATCAACGCCGAGAAGATTCAATTCTCTGGAAAGAAGTGGGCCCAAAAAGAGTACACGTGGTTTACCGGCTATACCGGTCTCCGTAAGGAAACCGCAGATCGCCGCCGTGAACGACATCCAGATCGCATCGTGCGGGACGCAGTGCGGCGCATGCTGCCCAAGAATCGTTTGGCCACGAAGATGCTCGAGCGGCTGAAGGTTTATGCGGGCTCAGAGCATCCTCATCAGGCTCAGTTGCCCGAATCGAAAGAACTCGCAATCAGCTAGTCCCCGCCCAGTACTAAAACACCTTTTAGACCTGCGAATTATATGGTTGCTACGAAGAAGGACAGTGTGAGCGGGGAATCGCTGGGAACGGGACGCCGGAAATCGGCCGTGGCTCGCGTCCGCTTGAAGGCCGGTAGCGGTCAAATCACCGTCAATGGCCACCCGCTCGATGTGTATTTTCCCGTCTTTACCGATCGGCAAAATGTGTTGGATGCCCTCGAAGTCACGGGCCAGCGTGAAGCAGTGGATGTTGTGATCCGCTGTACCGGTGGTGGCAAGACAGGCCAATCTGCAGCCTGCAAGATGGGAATCGCCCGCGCACTTTGCGATTTCAGTGCCGAAGCCTTCCCTACCCTACGTGGCGGCGGTTTCCTGACGCGAGATTCCCGCATGAAGGAACGCAAGAAGTACGGACTGCGTGGTGCTCGGCGCGGCGTACAGTTTTCGAAGCGGTAATCCGACCGTTACCGTCGGCCGCAGCATCAATCTAATGATGGCGTTTGAAGCCTCGACCATTTTTGGGTCGGGGCTTTTTTGCTTGCTAGCGATGGCGCCAAGCGCTCTGCCCCACGGGCGGTCCGGTCAGGCGGCGCGACGCAGAGGGGCGAATTCGGGCATTTCTGGTACTTCGATCTCGTCCCAGCGGCGACCGAATGTGATTCCATCAATCCGCCCCCGCCACCGGGAGTCCCAGTAGTCGGCGGTGAGAGTCCAACGCTCCATTCGCGTCAATCGCAGCAAGCGGTTGAACCAGATCCGGCGATTCATACGGCGTCTCACGCGCCGTTCGCGTTTAGCGGTGAATTTGGGATCGCGCGCCATGCGAATTCCCCATTCGAGGCCATGTCGATAGCCCCGCTCGACAATCCATTGCCGTGTGAGATATCTGCTACGTACAAAGTGCCAAGCCATGGCATTCGATACGTACACGCCCTTTACGCCAGCCCGCATGAGACGTTGTTGAGCCTCGGTCTCCTGACCCGTACTGCCTGTCGGCGCGCCCGGGCCGAGGCGCGGTTCAAATCCACCGATTGCCCTTAGATCGCTGGCGAACGCCGCCCAATTTGGTCCCAGAAACGTCCGATTCATGGTTACCCGAGGCACACCGCCAGTGTTCACCTCCCAGCCGCAGGCAGTTTTCGGCAGGAATTCACGATACCAATCGGGAGGCGGCCCTGATTCGTAGTCCGGATACAAGGGCCCACCGTAAAACTCGCCAGCAGTGACGCCCCATGAGGCCTGGGCATAGACGAGCAGAATCCGGGAATCGAAGCGAACATCGTCGTCCGTGAAAAAGATCAGCTCGTCCCCCATTTGCTGGAGGCAGACGTTGAGGGCGTGACTCTTGTTGGGCTCGGGGACGTATAGGTAGCGGACGCGTTCGTCGCGCGGACGGGCGGATACGACTTCTTCGATACCGCATTGCGGACCATTTTCGACCACTAACGTGCCGGCGAACCGCGAGGGTTTCTCGCACGCACCGAGCGACTGCAGAGTCCGTTCGAGCAGGGCCGGATGCCCTGCAGCAGCTATCAGGACGCAAATGCGCGGCGTCATACAGAATTTATCTCCAACGAGGCGGCCCGGTGGCCAATTTGAACGTTCATCGCGCCGGAAGACTTTGCCGGACGGTTCTCTTCAGGTCTGCTTCGATTCGCCACTGCGCGATTCGACGACAATCCGCACAGCGCCCGCCACACCCCATTTGCGTCATCCAGCCGAGTACCGATTTGGCCCACACGAGCCAAGTTGCCTCGCGGCGACACGACAATGCGAGCGCGTCGAGATACATCGTTCGCCCACCACTTGGAAGCTTGGATCTCCTCTAGTTGATCGTCAAATACTACTAGAACCGGACAATGCCCCTGTCCGGTGAATCTCCCTGTGCCCGGCCACAAGAGCAACTCCAGATCGGGCCGTGCTCCTGATTGCGGGTCGATTTGCCAGCCGTGCTGCAGGGCGAATCTCTTCAGGAGGGGGTGTTCGCTGTCTCGCCCGCTAAAGTGGACTGTCAGGCTGGCGGCATTTCTGGGCTTTAGTCCCCGCACGCAGCGCGTCAGTCGGACGGGTCGTTTCAGATAAGCGACATTGTCTCCTTCGCGCCAAGTGGCCGGCCTGGACGGAACGCTGGGGTGCCACATGTGGTAGACGCGAGTCCGATTCAGGATCGATACGGGCCGGACCCCAGCGGCGATCAGGCGTTGCCCCAGGTCGTCATCTTCGCATCCCCAGCCCGAGAATTCTTCGTCAAATCCATTCACGCGTTCGAAGTCGGCGCGGGCAATGGAAAAGTCGGTTGATCGCAGTGCCGGCTTCTGGCAGTGGCGCGTGAAGTGATACCAGATCGACCGCATATGCCGCACGGCCAGTCGACGCAATTCTGCGGCGGGCGCCAGATCGAGAAACTCACCCCTTCGCACTCCGTCCAGAGTAATGCCTTGCGTGGTCTCTTCGTCCAGTCGAACGCAATACCCGCTCGTGCAGGTGTTCGGTCGCCATGCCGCCAGGTGCTGCTCGACGTGATCAGGCGGCAGCAGACAATCGCCGTCGCAAAACAAAAGATGCGGCGCAGTTGCCTCCCTTGCGCCCGCGTTTCGGTTTGCGGCAGCCTGGAATCCCTGGTGGTTCCTAGTCACAAATCGAACCGGAAACGGCGACTGCCGCGCAAATTGCTCAACCACCTGCGGCGTTTCATCGCGAGAGCCGTCGTCCGCCACGACGACTTCCAGTTTGCGATTTGTCCGCTGAACCGCGATCGAAGCCAGCGAGCGCGCGAGATGGGCCGGTTGTTGAAAGGTCGTCACGATCAAAGTGACATCGGCCGAACCCATCGCGAGCATCCTTGCTCAGGGCAGCACTGCGCGATGGTCAACTGCTCCGCGCGCATTCACTGCCGTCAATGTGGGCGGAATAGTAAACCGGTCCGGAGGTGGGGTCAACGGCAACCTCGCATTTTCAACACCACCCCTGAGGGTGGTGTTGATTCGCCCGCACTTAGTGCTTCAGAAGATAGGGGATCTCCGCAAACGGCAAAACCTAGAACTTTGCGGCAATCTGCAGGGCCGGAATGACACGGTTGCAACGATCAATGAGGGGGACAGACAGGTCGCGGTTGAAAACGGCTCCAGACGCCCACTGGGGTAAACGGGCAACGACAACGCGTGCAATCAAACCCGGCATTGGGCGCCGCAGAATCAAAAGGCGAGCTTTCATGAGCATGCAGCAGTGGTGGGATTCGGCCTTCGCACGAGTGAGGACTTTCGGCAAAAACACATCAAGGAAAGGGATGCCGACGAGCGTATTCTCTCGGCGGCGTGCGATCCGCCAATTGTTCGCGGAGCAGTTGGAGGACCGCCGAGTTCTGGCGGGACTACCGCCTACAATCGCCTTGCCGGGGGGAGGAGGAACAGGTTGGTCACTAGACGGGACGTTTGACGGAGACGGCCGGGTGACGTCTACCGTTGCACCTGGTTCGATCGACTCGATTAACGCCATCGCCGTACAGGACGACGGCAAGATTGTGGCGGTCGGTTCAACCGAGAACTTGGGGAACGTCGATTTCGTTGTCGCTCGCTACCTGCCGAGTGGAACGCTTGATCCCACATTCGGAACGGGCGGGATCGTCACGTATGACTTTGGAAACGCCGATGTCGCTACTTCCGTGGCCCTGGATTCTCTGGGAAGAATCGTCGTCGGCGGGCAAAGCAACGCCAATCAACTGGCGATCGCTTGGATCGATCCAGCAGACGGCAGTGTCGATCAAACGTTTCTGAGCGGATTGCCGGGGTTGCTCGGCGGGGCGCAGTTGGAGGGACTGGCGATTGACAGCAACGACAATGCCGTTGTCGTCGGCCCAACGGCCAATTTTGACAATTGGTTTGTTGCGCGAATCACACCCGCGGGCGCATTCGACAGCGCTTTTGACGAAGTGGGAGCGCGCCACGTGAATATCGGGAACAATTTTGAAGGCGCCACCGACGTATTGATTGAACCAGATGGGCAAATTGTCGTAGGGGGTTGGACGGTCGACGACACCAATCACTACGCCGTCGCTCGACTGGACAGCAGCGGAGAGTTGGATTTGTCAGGGTTCGGCACAGGTGGAATTGCTCTGGCAGCGATCAACGGCGAAGCCCAGGGAATCGGCCGACTATCGGACGGATCGATTGTCCTAGCCGGTTTTGCATTCGGCGACACAATCGACCTCGGGCTCGCCAAGTTCTCGGATAGTGGCACCGTTAAATTCGCATTGACGACCGATTTTGCGGGCGACAACGATTTCGGGTTTGACTTGGTAGTTCAGGACGGCAGCAAGATTGTCGTAGCGGGTTCAATCGTGGATCCGCTCCTTCCCGGCAGTCAGGACTTCCTCCTGGCTCGCTACGAGAGTGATGGTTCGCTCGACGAGTCGCTCGTCGCCGGTGGATATTTGCAGACCGACTTTGGCGGCTCTTCCAACACGGCGTTTGCCGTAGCGGTTCAAGCGGATGGCAAGATCGTACTCGGCGGCGACGATGGCTTGAGTGACATTGCCCTAGCCCGCTTTGCTCCGGCAAGTGGATCACCAGAATCGTTCGATCTCGACGAGGGGGAATCTTTCACTCTCACCGGCTCGTATACCGATCCAGACGGAACCAATCCTCCCACGATCATGATCGACTGGGGAGACGGAAAGCCGGCTACCCAAGCGACGCTCGATGAAAACAACCTGACCTTCTCCGCGACGTACGCCTACGGCGACAATACGCCCACTTCCGCACCCTTTGTCATCGTCGCGACGATCACCGACGACCAAGAGAATGAGGCCTCGGTGGAGACGACCGCTGCGGTGGCCAATGTCGCCCCCGTCGCCGGACCAATCACAGGACCAGCCGGAGGTGTCCGGTATCAATCGCTGAGCTTCGCCGGCGCGTTTTCCGATGCCGGCTTCGACGACACGCACGAGGTCCGCTGGGATTTCGGCGATGGCTCGTTCATCGACTTTACCCCCAGCAATGCCCCGGGTACGCTCGAGCCGCAGCATTTCTATACTGCAGCCGGCGAGTACGAAGTCACGTTGACGGTTCGCGACGACGACGGCAACGTTCACGCGGTCAGCACGACGGTGGAAATCGTCGCTGCCCAATTGCAGGACGCCCCCTGCGGTTGTGGTGAGGCCCTCTATGTGGGCGGAACGTCAACCGCCGACAACATCTTGATCAGCGCCGCCGGTGGGGGATCTGTCCAGGTGGCGATCAACAATATCGTGGTGGGTACTTTCGCGCCGACCCATGGCATCGTGGTCTTTGCCGGCGACGGAAACGATGACGCTTTGGTTACTGCTGAAATCACGCAGAGCGCCTGGCTTTACGGCGGCGTAGGCGACGACCGGCTGAAGGGAGGCAGCGGCGCCAACATTCTGCTCGGTGGCACCGGCGATGACTTGCTCGTCGGCGGCGCCAGCCGCGATGTGCTCATCGGCGGCCTGGGTGCCGACTGCATTGTTGGCAACGGCCAGGACGATCTGCTCATTTCGGGATACACCAACCATGACGCGCATCCTGAGGCGCTCTGTCACATTCAGGCGGAATGGACCAGCAACAAGCTCTACTACGTACGCGTGCTCAATCTGACCGGACTGCTGCCGCTCATCGATCCTCAGAATGGTGAATTCTTCCTCAACTCGAGCACTGTGCACGACGACG
>JALORD010000331.1 GCA_025459145.1 Pirellulaceae bacterium
ATCGTGCAAGGAAGTCGTTTGGGCCCGCGTCCACGAATCGATTCGCTCCCAACCTTGAGCCGTTCGTCGCCAGCCGTCGTCCACACCGGCGTCGCCTTCAGCGCGACAGGTCAGGCCGCCCACGCAGTTCAGAAGCGCGACGAGGCACGCACTGCGGCACCACTTTCCCCAGCCAGTCATTGCCATCTCCCAGCAAGCGGAGTTGTCAGATTGCTTGCTGGACTCCTTTTGCACGACCGGTGCCCGGGCGGTGCGAACGCTCACATAACAGGCGCAAGACTTTGCCGCCAATGCTCTTAGAGCGACGCCCCAGACCGGCGCCGAATACCTGCGTGATGCTTGAACGCAGCGCTGCCGATTCTCGGAGGAGGCGAATTGGCCACATGTCGCGGAGCTTGCGCTTCCGCGAAAGACGATCGAACTGGTCGCGATTATTTGCGGGTGTGCATGCCATGTCCTAGGTTTCAGCGAGTGGGTGCTGTGCTTACTGACCACCCCCGTTACTGATCCCCCAGGTTCGCCAGACGACATGGCGAACTCCCCAATGCCCCCCCGATCGGCCCCGGAGCCCAAGGACTGTCCTCCGTAAAGCCCGCGCCGGGACTTAAGGAACTGCTGCAAACCGCCCAGCTCCCCGCTTTGCCGCAAAGCGCGATTCGGCTGCTTGAACTGTCGCAAAACCCCGACAATGGACCGGCTGAGTTCGCGGTTCCGATCGAATCCGATCCGGGACTCACCGGCCAGGTGCTGAAGTTCGTCAACTCGTCGTACTTCGGCTTCTCGCGTGAGATCTCGAGCGTCAAGCTAGCCATCACGCTCGTCGGCATCCGCACGATCAAGAACTTCTCGCTCTGGAGCGCGGTGTTCAGCTTGATGCCGAATCCCAAGTGCGGGCCGTTCGACTTGAAGAGCCTCTGGCAGGATTCGCTCCGCCGCGGCCTCTTCGCGCGGGCCTTCGGCAAGCTGCAAGGAATGAAGGACGGCGAAGAGCTGTTTGCCGCCTCGCTGCTGCAAGACATGGCCGTGCCGCTCCTCGCCAAGGAACAGCCCCAGCGGTATCTGAAGCTGCTCGAACAACGCACGCTGGGCGAATCACGTCTTTCGGATCTGGAACGGGCGGAGTTCGGCTGGACGCATGCCGAAGCCGCCGGTTTCATGGCGCGTCATTGGAGCCTTCCCGAAGAGTTCGCCAAGCTGATCGAGTGCCACACGCAGCTCGACCAATTGTTGGAGTCGGGCAACAAGGAGACGGGCAAACTGGCTGTCGCCCTGTCGGCCCTGCTCCCCGCCAATCAGGATCAGTCCTGGTTCGAACGCGACAAGTTTGTCGCTGCCTACGACAAGTTGGCGGCTGGACGAGGCAAGGCCATTCCCGAACTGTTCACGCAGATCGATGCCGAGTTTGCCGAGTTCGCCCCGGTTCTCAAACTAACCGCACCTGCGAAGTCACTCGTCCAGCATTTGACCGCTGGCGAGCCCGCCAAGGCCTAACGGCCGCTTTATCCCGCCTGAAACCCACAGCTACACAACCTCGCCTGGCGCCAGCCGGCGGGGTTGTGTCGTTTTAGGGGGCACGCTGCGCCGCAACGTCATCCCCGGCGTTTCTCGCCCTGTTGCGTCGACTTGTAACATTTCCCTAGTCCTCTCGCTGTAACTCTTGCGGAAACGGAAAAACGAGACTCGCAGAGAGAGGAAGCGACGGTGAGGGAATCTACCAGTGACACGATTCGCTTGGGCGTCGATGTAACCGATACTGTCCGGTTCGAGCCGGTAAAGGATCCAGGACTACCGATCTATTACCTGCTCTGGAGGGCCCGTCCTTCGCTCCCCTGGCACAGCGAGGAAGTGGAGAGTCGCTCGGTGGCCCATCGCCGCTACTTCGCACTGCTGGAACGGGGAGTCGAGGTGTATCTCGAACGCCGCTGGAAGTCGCATCTTCCTGCCTGAGAACAACGGGATCGCTCGCAGGGACCAGCGACCATAACCTACACTTGGCAAACGGAGCGGACGCAACGGCTCCAACGACCGTCGTCGCCTCGCTTGGCAAACATCGCCATAAATCGAGCCGCGCGACCGCGGTTAGCCGTGCAAGCCGGCTGAGTTTGATTGCTCGGCCGGCGACACGCGCCGCTTCGTTTGCCAATTTTGACTTCCATTCTTCAGCGGACTCTCGAGCGATGCTGTGGCCTCGCCTGCGATTGGCGGCCGTCAATGGGCTGATCGTCCTCATCCTGGGAGCGATCTTTCTCGAAGCGTTGCCGCAGAGGCTCGATCCCTCGCCGCCCCTGTGCCTGCTTATCCAGCCGATCACCAAGCGAGTCGGTCTCGACCAGAAGTGGAACATGTTCTCCTCGCCGGATGCCAAGAACACGCGCATCCGGGCAGAAATCACCTATCGCGACGGCGAGATGCGCGAGTGGCGGACTCCCGATTATCGAAAGGTCTCTCCCTGGAAGCGGTTCCTTGGCCATCGGCGTAGCGAGTGGGTCGATAACTCCTGGGGAGAAGACGACAGGCCTATTTGGCCAAGCTGGGCGCGGTATCTGGCGCGCGCCGCCCGGCCCGAGTTTCCCGAGGCGGACCGAGGCGCGACGGTGCGGATAATCGCCGACGATGTCGAGATCACCATTCCCGAATTGGAGTCCTGGACGACCTGGCGGGAGCCGCCGGAATTCAATGAGAGCCGAACGTTAACCATTCGAAAACTCCCATGATTGGCGACCAGCAACCACAGGCCGAATATCGATTGATCGACGCCTGGCGGGCACTGGCCCGCGGCTGGAACCACTTCTTTCACGCGCCGCAGGACACGCGCGTCTGTGCAGCGGTCCGGATCGGCATGTCGCTGGTCCTGCTCGTCAATCTGGCGGTGCTCTATCCCGATTTGACGACGTTTCTCACGGACGACGGCATCTTGAGTACAGATATGGCCCGGCAGATCGGCAGACCCTACGCGTGGTCGATCCTGTTCTGGCTCCCGTCCACGCCGCAAGTCGTCGAAACGTGCTTCTGGATCTACGTGGCGCATACACTGCTGCTGCTCATCGGCTGTTTGTCGCGGATCAATGCGGCGGCAGCGCTTGTTTGGTTCCTTTCGTTTCAGTACCGCAATTCTCAGATACTGGACGGCGAGGACACGGTGATGCGGCTGGTGCTCTTTTATCTCGTGATGATGCCGTGCGGAGCCAGTTGGTCGGTCGATGCTTTGGTTACCCGCTGGCTGGTGAGCAAGCGGACGGGAAAGCCCCCCGGCGCCGCCAATCACCTGCGTCCCGCTTGGGGCTTGCGGCTCTTGCAAATCCAGATGGCGGTCATCTTCCTGACGGCCGCGCTCTACAAGATCGCCAACGAACAGTGGTTCTATGGTACGGCGATGTACTACGTAGCGCGGCTCGACGATTATTTCGGCAAATACCCGGTGCCCGACTGGCTGTTCGATTCGCCACGGGCGGTCGCCATCATCACATGGGCTGTTGTCGCCGGCGAACTTTTGATTCCCGTCTTCATTTGGTTTCGCGAAACGCGGCGGATTTGCCTGCTCCTGGCCGTGCTATTTCATCTGGGCAACGAATGGACGATGCATTTGTTCCTGTTCCACTGGGTAATGCTGGTCGGCTGGCTATCATTTGTGAGGCCCGAGGACTTTGCCTGGCTCAAAATCCTCCGGACGGCATCGCCCCGTTCTCTCGCCCCTGCCGACTCGTGATCCGCGGCCTGATTTTCGATCTCGACAATACGCTCGTCGATTCGCGGCTCGACTTTGACGCGATGCGGCGCGAAATGGGAATTCCGGCCGATACGCCGATCCTGGAGAGCCTAGAACGTCTCTCGCTGGAAGATGCCGCGCGCTGCCGGGAAATCTTGCATCGCCACGAACTGGCTGGCGCGGCGCGTGCCATATTGCTCCCCGGCGTCGAAGGACTGTGGACCGAGGTTGAGCGTCGCGGCCTGCGGTCGGCAATCGTCACTCGCAACAGTCTGCCGGTGGCGCAAGCGACATTGGAGAAGGTGGGCTTGACCGTCGAGCTATTGCTCACCCGCGACTGTGGGCCGACGAAGCCCGATCCCTGGCCGATACGCACGACTTGCGAGCAGTGGAGTCTTGAGCCCGCCGAAGTGGTCGTGATCGGCGACTACCGATTTGATATCGAGTGCGGCCGGGCTGCCGGGGCGCGGACGGTGCTACTGACGCATTGCGGCACGCCGCACCTCTATCCCAACGACGAAGAGGCCGATCTCGTCCTCTCGTCGCTCGCCGAGTTCCCGCGGCTGCTCGCTTGGATCGATGGGCTCGGCAGCTAACCCAGGTGTTTAGCGGTCGATCCGACTCATACCTCGTCCGACCGCCGCAGTTCCGCCAACTCCCGCTCGTATCCGCCGCTCAAAATGGGGAACCGGCACCACGTTTTCGGATCGAGATTTTCATCGTCCAGGTGAAAGCTCGGCGCGTACCGCTCTCGCTTCCACTGATTGCGGCACCACAGCCGGAAGAACCGCTCGATCCAGACGACGAGTTGACCGCGCGAGTACTGCGGAAAATCGACCTGGGCATGCAGCAGGATATCGCGGGGCGACATCTTGTCGCGAATCGCCAGCCGCTCGATCGCGTCGAGCAGCGGATACGGCATCAGGTCGTCCTCGTCGGTCTGTTTCGCAGACGGAGGGCGGAGCTCGGCCGTCGGTGCCTGATTGTTGACCGCAGCCAGGGCGGGGAGCGGTCCGATTCCTTCGGGACCGTGTTTCTCGCACCAGACAAGCCACCGCCGCAGAAACGCTTTGTCGATGCCGGCGATTGGCGACAGGCCGCCGCTCGTATCTCCATCCATCGTGGCGTAGCCGACCGCTGCCTCCGAACGGTTGCTGGTCGAGAGGAGCAGAGCGCCCCGCAAGTTTGCGAGCATCCAGACGCTGGGCGAACGGCTGCGGGCCTGAATGTTCTGCAGCGCGATATCGTCGGTTTGCCAATCGAGCGGCCGACCGATCGCAGCGGACACAATCCGGCGATACTCCTGGACGACCGCATCTACGTTGAACTCGAAGTACTCGGCGCCGAGTGCCTCGGCAACTGATTGCGCCGCATGCCGGGTTACGTCGCCACTATTGCGCGTTGGTTGATAGACGCAGGCGAGCAGGCGGCGAACGATGTCCCGGGCGTCCGCCTGCTCGGGCAATCCGCCGACGTGACTCAGCTTTTCCAGCAGCCCCGCCACACCGATATCCGCAATGGCGAACTCGATCATCCGCGCCACGAGTAGCGCGCAGGCAGTCGAATCGGCCCCGCCCGAAAGCGAGACGACGCATCCTTGGGATCGGCTTTTCCGGATGTAGTCGAATAGCGCCAGCGCGACCGCCCGCGTAAACTCTTCTTCCTTGATCGAGGGCGACGATTCCCAGGGCGCAGCCACTCGCGACTCACTGCGCGGCTCCAGCGGCGGGAAATCGATCGGCACCTGGACGGTCTGGCTGCCGGAGTGGCCGATGTCGGGGCGATAACTTGCCGTGCGAGCTCGGCTGAGTCGAATGGTGTCGATATCGAGGACCGCGTGCGTGACGTGCCAGTTGGCATACGAGAATCGCGGTCCCGTGGCGACCAGCTTCCCCGCGGCCGCAATCATCGCGTCGCCGTCGTAGATCGCCCGGCCCGACTCGTTTCCCAGCAGGTTGGCATACACATAGCCGACGTGGAACGCCCGCGAGCCCTCGGTCACAAACCGCTTGCGAATCTCGTGCTTGCCAAAGGCAAAGTGGCTGGCGCTGGGATTCAGAATCAGGTCGACCCCTTTGCGGGCGAGCCTTCCTCCCGGACGATCCGCGACCCAGGCATCTTCACAGATTTCGAATCCAATCCGCACGCCGTGGCAGTCGAAAATGAGATCTCCCAACGGATACGACTCACCGGCAACCACGGTCGTCGCTTGGATCTCGGCGGGCCACGCCTTGAACCAGCGCGGTTCGTAGTGAATCCCCTCACCCGCCAGATTCTGCTTCGCCACGAAACCGCGAATTTGGCGATCGGCC
>JALORD010000332.1 GCA_025459145.1 Pirellulaceae bacterium
CGCGCCAGGCGGTTATAAAACTCGGGCTGCTGAAAGTGGCTCAGTTCCGTCAGCCGCTTGTACAGCCGTCGGCTGTTGCCGAACAGTCCGTCGAGCAGTTCGCCGGCGGGAACGCCGGCCGCCGCGCTGCGCAACTGGTCGATAAATGCCTGCTCGCTCTGGCGGAAGAGCTGATCGAGGTCGAGTTGCCCGGCCAGCAGGTAGAACGCCCGCTGCAGCATGGCGGTCGCCGAGCGGACGGCGTGGTGCCAGTAGACTTCGCTAAACATTACGTAGCGGGCGAAGACGAGCATCTCGGCGGCGGTGCGGCCTTTGTGCGTGATCGCGAGGCCGTCGCCCGCTTCGTTCAGGCAGAGCGAGCCGATCAGGCGTTGCTGGTCGAAATTGCGGCCGTAGGGGACGCCCGCATGCAGGCTGTCGCGCATCAGGTAGTCGGTTTTGTCGATATCGATCGGCCCGCTCAGGACGCTCTGCAGGATCCGCTGGCGCGTGTCGCGCGGCTTTTCGGAAAGGAGCGCGGTTACATCGCGCGGGGCGAGATTCCACTCGTCGCGCAGTGTATCGGCCAGTTCTCCTTCGAGCAGAAAGCTGTTGGCAAACAGCTCGTGCGAGGGGACGCCAGGCAAGGCGATATCTTCGATCGCGTGGCAAAACGGCCAGTGACCCAGGTCGTGTAAGAGCGACGCTACGAGCAGTGTCTCGACGTCGGCCGGGCGCATCGTCTGCCGGAATCGCTCGTCCTGGGCGAGCTGCTGCACGTACAAGAGCGCGTTGCGATACACGCCGAGCGAGTGTTCGAACCGCGTGTGGTTGGCGGCCGGATAAACGAGCGCGACGAGGCCGAGCTGGCTGATCCGCGCCAGGCGGCGAAACTCGGCCGAGTCGATGAGTTGCCGCACCCGACCGGTCAGCGGCACGTCGGTCTCGTGCGGAATCCGCACGAGATTTCGGGGGCTGGCGAGCGAGCGGAGTTCAGGAAGCGAGAGAATGTCCAAGACTGTGCGACGGGACGAGAGAATGGACGGGAAGCTCGAAGCAACAAGCACTAAATCCAAAATCCGAAACGCGAAATCCGAAACAAATTCAAATGCTCAAAGGATTGAGTGCTCCAATGTTCCAGCGCGACAAACACGACTCAATCGGCTCGTTGCGGGCTGCGGCCGCGGAGAATGGGATTTGGGGTTTTCGAATTTGTTTCGTGATTCGAAATTCGTGCTTCTTTGATCAGACATTCCAGTACGGATGCATTCCCATCAGCAGCCGGAGGAGCACCGTGGCCGCCAGGTAAAGCGCGTAGTGCAGCGCCCCCTGGCCGAATTCCAGATCGAGACTCATCTGCGCTGTGAACGCGCCGATTGCGATCATCGCCGGCAGGACGACGATCATCGAGATCATTTCGGGTTTCACATCCAGATAGGCAAACACGAACCAGTAAATGCCCCACAGGAGCGGATACACGACCGAGGGGGCGATCAGCCGCATGACGAGCGTCATCCCGCGGTGCGGCGCAAGTTCGTCGTCCCGCAGAAACGTGTAGCCGGCCAAAGCGAGCGGCGGGGCCAGCACGATGGCCCCCAGGATCGTAAACACCTTGTCGATCTGTCCCGGCTTCGGCGCATTCAGCCGGAGCACGAGCGCCATCAGCAGGACGACGATAATCGACGCGGCGATCCCCACAATTAACGGAGTCGTGACGCGAACTTCCTCACGAAAGATCGGCTCCAGGACTGCCTTGCCGGTGCTGTCGACCGGACCGGAGGGCTCCGGCGCATGGATCACGACCTCTTCGTTCTTGGCCGGGATCGTGATGACCGTCTTGCACTTGGGACACGGGCCCTTCTTGCCGGCGAACTTCTCGCTCACCTGAAAGCGGGTTTTACAGCCGGTACAGACGACGTCGATCGCCATGAGCTTGCGCTGTTTCTGAGGCGGTGGCGAGCAGGAGTGAACTGCTCGCGACACGGAAATTTCGGAGAAGCGTGACAGAGTGCCCGAACAGTTTCCCACGCCCATCTTGGGCGTCAAGATTGGGGAGCCCGGGACGACGGCCTGTCGTGCTCAGCGCCCGGCCGCCCGAGTTGCCGCCCGAATTGCCGCTCTAGCGCAGGGCAATTAGCATAGAGCCAACCGACACCTCCTTCGCACGCCCCTAGCGCATGATCAAGTTCCTCTGCCCGTCCGGCCATCCCCTGAGCGCTCCCGAGAACATGGCCGGCAAGCGCGGCAAGTGTCCGAAGTGCGAGGCGGCGTTTCTGGTGCCGACGCCTGAGGGGGAGGGATCGGCTTCCGACGCCGCCGGCGCGGAACCGTCGTTCACGATCCCCAGCGAGCCGCCGTCGATTCCCGCCTCGGGAAGCGGGCCAAATTTGCCGGCGGGCGAAGTCTTTGTTTTTCTCTGCCCCAATGGCCACAAGCTGAACGGTCCTCCGTCGCTCAAGGGGAAGCCCGGCAAGTGCCCGCACTGCGGCGCCCGCTTCCGCATTCCCGACGATGACGACGTGGCCGAGGCCGAACTGTCGCAGGAACTGGCTTCTCAGCAAGCGGCGGGCTACGCGGAGCAGGGCCCTCCCGCCGGCAGCGGCGGCTTTCTGTTTCCGTTTGGCCAGGGAAATCAGGAACTGGAAGAAGACGTTATCGAGGCGGCGGTCGCCGAGTCGATTCCGCCGCCGCCCGCTGGTCCCGCGGGGCTGGGCTACATTGTGGCCCGCCTGTGGGAACAGCGCGGCGAGCAGGCCGAGGTCGAAATCTTTCTGAGCGAGGGGGAGATCGTCTCGCCCGATTTCTATAGCGAAGTCCTGTCGAGCAGCGACTACGGCGTATTTGCCGTCGAAGAAGGGGACGGCAGCTTTGCAGTGACGGTGATCCCCTGGTCGGCGGTGCGGAAGGTTGCGACCCGCAAGTTGGGGCACTTGCCCGAGGAGCTGTTTGGGTAGCCGCGGCGGGTGTGCCAGACGGATAGGGTTCGCGCCAGGCGGGAGCCTGGCGGACGTTTCGTCCCAGGGAGACCCTGGGACGGAGTGGCGCGCTGCCTGCGTGGCTGTGCTTCCGGCGGCTGTCGCTTGGCGCTTCCGGCCGCTGTTGCTTGACAATGCCCCCAGGCTAAGATACCACGGTGATCGATTCGCTCCTTGATCGGCCTCCTCTGTAACGGACGACCTCTTATGCCGCTGGTTCTGGCTCAGCAGTTCGGGAATGCCGGCTTCATGATCGCGGTGATTGTCGCCGTGTTCGTGCTGTTCATGATGCTGATCGTGTTCGCGGTCTTCGCGAATTATTTTCGGCTCTGGATCCAGTCGTTTCTGACCGGCGCGAAGATCACGATCTGGGACCTGATCGGGATGACGTTCCGCAAGGTCAACAAGGATGTGATCGTCAAGAGCAAGATCATGGCCGTGCAAGCGGGTCTCGACGAGGATGAGCATGGCATCACGAGCCAGGCGCTTGAGGCGCATTATCTGGCCGGCGGCAATGTGCCGCTCGTGATCCGCTCGCTGATTGCCGCCAGCAAGGCCAAGATCATCCGCCTCTCGTTTCGCGAAGCGACGGCGATCGACCTGGCCGGCCGGAATGTGCTCGAAGCGGTGCAGACCAGCGTGTATCCCAAGGTGATCGATTGCCCCGGCCGCGGCATGTATCTCGAAGCACAGGCCAAGAACGGAATTCAGCTCAAGGTGCGGGCGCGAGTCACGGTCCGGGCCAATCTGCAGCGGCTGATCGGTGGTGCGACCGAAGAGACGATCATTGCCCGCGTCGGCGAAGGGATCGTGAGCGCGATCGGCAAGCAGGAAGACCACATGCACGTGCTCGAGAATCCCGACTTTATTTCAAAGGAAGTGCTCGACCGGCAGCTCGATTCGAATACGGCGTTCGAGATCGTGTCGATCGACATCGCCGATATCGACGTGGGGGAGAATGTCGGCGCCCGGCTGCGGGCCGATCAGGCTGAGGCCGATACCCGCGTCGCCCGCGCTCGGGCGGAAGGCCGCCGGGCGCAGGCCGTCGCCAGCGAGCAGGAACAGTACGCGCGGATCGAGGAAAGCCGGGCCAAACTGGTCGAAGCCGAGGCCGAGGTTCCCAAAGCGATGGCCGAAGCGTTCACGACCGGCAAGCTGGGAATCCTCGATTACTACAAGATGCGCAATGTGCAAGCCGATACCAATATGCGCCAAGCGATCGCCGGCACGGGAATGACGGCCCAGACGAAGTCGTGACATCTGTTCAAGGTTTCAGGTTCAAAGTCGGTTCTGAACTTTTCAACCTGTAACTTTGAACTTTGAACGGAAACGCCATGGCTAAACGCGACGAAGTCGAAGAGTTTCTCCGCCGGGCTGCAGCTCGCCGGGCCGCCGCGCAAGGCCAGCAGGGTCGGCGTCCGCCGCCGCAACAGCCCCCTCCCCAGCCGGCCTGGGCTCCCCCCGCTCCCCCGCAACCGTTTCAACAGCGCCCGCCGCAGCCTCCGCCGCGTCGTCCGGGGAGCTTGGCCGAAGTGGTCATGCTGGAGCCGGTCGAATTGGTCGACGCCGAAATCGTCGAAGCCCAGCCTGCCGGCCGCGGCGCGGTGGACCGGTCGGTCAATCAGCACTTTCGCGGAACGCAAGCGATCGGCCAGCATGCCCAGCAACTCGGGGCCGACGTCGACCTGGCCGACGATAAGCTCGAGGCCCACCTGCATCAGGTGTTCGATCACAAGGTGGGAGACCTGAAGCGATCGACGATGGAAGCGGCTGCCGAATCCCCGTCACAGGCCGCACGCGATGCCCCGCTGCCCGGAGCCGCCAGTATTGCGGCGATGCTGATCAATCCGCAGAGCCTGCGGAATGCGATCCTGATGTCCGAGATCCTCCGCCGGCCGGAGGAGAATTGGTAAGGCGGGAGTCGGAGGTCAGTCGGTGCAGCCGACCGCTCCGGTCCTAATCTTGCTCGTCTTCCTGATCTTCGCCGTGCTCGTACTCGTTCTCGGGGCCCGATCGACGGCCCCCTGGCCCGATTCGGCCTCCGGCCGGTTATCATCCCCTGCCCGTCGCCGCTACAATCGTCGCTGGAAACTCTTTGATTGGCACCCCTCGCGCATCGTTCTGGAAGGAGCTTCGTCATGTCCGTACCAAAAATTGTCCCCGGGGTGACGCGTCTCGGTTGGGTCGGAACCGGCGTCATGGGAAGCAGCATGTGCGGCCACTTGATCGCCAAGGGCTTCACGCTGACGGTTTACAACCGCTCGCGGGCCAAGGCCCAGCCGCTGCTCGATCGCGGGGCCGCCTGGGCGAATAGCCCCCGGCTGGTGGCCCAGCAGAGCGACGTGGTGTTTGCCATTGTCGGCTTTCCGCGGGATGTGCGCGAGGTGTTCCTGGGGGCCGAAGGTATCGTCGCCGGCAGCAAGGCTGGAAACATCGTCGTCGACATGACGACGAGCGAGCCGTCGCTGGCGGTCGAAATCTATCAGGCCGCCAAGCCGCGGGGAGTCTATGCCGTCGATGCGCCGGTTTCCGGCGGCGATATCGGCGCTCGCGAAGCCCGGCTGTCGATCATGATTGGCGGCGATCGCGAGGCGGTCGAGGCCCTGCATCCCTGCTGGGAGGCGATGGGCAAAACGATCATCCATCAGGGTCCAGCCGGCAGCGGCCAGCACACGAAGATGGTTAACCAGACACTGATCGCCAGCGGAATGATCGGCGTCTGCGAAGCGCTGCTGTATGCCCACAAGGCCGGGCTCGACCTGACGAGCGTCCTGCAATCGGTCGCGCCGGGAGCGGCCGGAAGCTGGTCGCTCTCGAACCTGGGGCCGCGGATCATCGCCAACAATTTCGATCCGGGCTTCTACGTCGAGCACTTCATCAAGGACATGGGAATCGCCCTGGACGAAGCGAACCGGATGGGGCTGAGCCTGCCGGGGCTGGCCCTGGCCAAGCAGCTTTACATCGCCCTCCAGGCCCAGGGGCACGGCCGCAGCGGCACACACGCCCTGCAGATCGCCCTGGCGCAGATCTCGGGGATCGACTGGCGGCGGCGGTAGATTCGCAGCGGGCGACAAACTCGGCTAGCTCGCCACTATGAGCAAGCCGCGACTGGCCGTAAGCCTCCCCGGCGGCAGTCTCTTTTGCCTACTAAGTCCGTTCCCGGCTGGCCTGCTCATTGACCGGGAACGCCAAATTCGCGTCGGGACGAAATCCGCCGCAACGAGTCCGCCTCCCTGAAAAATCAGCATTCCCATCCGCCATGAGCACTGCGGCCACCTTTCGCAAACTGGCGCTCGCGTTGGGCGGCGCGGTCGAGTCGGCTCACATGGGGCATCCCGACTTTCGCGC
>JALORD010000333.1 GCA_025459145.1 Pirellulaceae bacterium
CAGCTTGAGCCCCGCCGGTTCACGGACCTTGCGGGCGACCCAGTAGAGCGTCGGAAAGGCGATCGGCTCGCCCAATTTGGCCAGCGACCAGCGGGCCAGCGACTTGAGCCAGCCGCGAGCGCCGCGGCCGCGCCAGGGGACGAAAGCCGTGCGGCCAAGCTGGACCACGTCGAACCAGGCGGAAAGCTCGTCGCGCACAAACGGCTCGTCGAACGAACGCTGATGCCCCCAGCGGTGAAACACGAGTCCGCAGCCCGGGCAGGCGGTTTCCTGATCGGTCAGAATCTCGCGATAGGGTACGGTTCCCAGGAGCCAGCCCCCTTCGCGGAGGACGCGGGCGACCTCGGCCAGCCCGGCCAGCCGCTGATCGTCGGCCAGGTGTTCGAGCACTTCGGACACGACGACGCAGTCGAACGCCTCCGACCGATAGGGAAGATTCTCGATTTGGCCGACCTGCGCGGCGATCCCTTCCCCCACGAGGCGGGCGACCGCGTCGGCATCGGGATCGAGCGACGTGACGGCGAGGCCCCGGGCCTGCGCTTGCCGCTCGAAATAGCCATCGCCGATGCCGATATTGAGGACTTCGGCCGAGCTGCCGCGAGTGCGGCGGAGCGTTTCGGCCAATAGCCAGTCGAGCCGCGGGTGCGAGGCCGCGAACGACTCCGGGGCAGCATTCTGAAAGTGCCGCCAGATCTTCTGCTGATCGGACTGGGCCGCGGGAGTGGTCATGCCACGGTGGCAGTTCTTCGGGAGCGAAGGGTGAACTCGAGCAGCAGCGGGTTTGCCGCTTGCTGGGCTAGTTCATCTTCGCAGACTTGTCGGCGGGGGGCGAGAGATGAGGGGTGTCGATGAAGATGAACGGTGACAGGGTGTGGGCGTGCGAGGGTAGGGTAGTAGCCGAATCCGCTTCCCCCTGACCGGTGGCGGCCCGCGCGTGTTATCGTGACGAATTGGTGTGGGGACAGACCACCCTCACCCCGGCACCCCAGGGGGGCGAGGGTGAGTGCGGTGAGTCTCTGGCCAGAACGAATCTCGTTGCGAAGGATGTTGCGTGAGCCCGGCGAGCAAGGTAGCGAGCATTCTGGGACCGGGGGGCAAAATTGCCGCTCGGCTCTCGGCTTATGAGCACCGGCCCCAGCAACTCGAAATGGCCGAGAAAGTGGCCGCCGCGCTCGCCGCCAACGAGCACCTTGTCGCCGAAGCGGGAACCGGCGTCGGCAAAAGCTTTGCGTATCTCGTGCCGGCGATCCTGCATGCCACGGCCGAACCGCCGCCGACCGCTGCCGACGCCGAGGACGAAATCGAAAGCCGGCCGCGGCGGCGAATCGTCATTTCGACGCACACCATCAGCCTGCAAGAACAGCTGATGACGAAGGACCTGCCGCTCCTCCGGTCGGTCATTCCCGACGAGTTCACGGCGGTGCTGGTCAAAGGGCGCGGCAACTACCTGAGCCTGCGGCGGATGAATAACGCCGTCGAGCGGATGGCGAGCCTCTTCAGCGAGGATGAGGAGCATCACGACCTGCGGCGGATTCTGGCCTGGTCGAAGCAGACCGGCGACGGCTCGCTCTCGGACCTTACGATTCGGCCGAAGGGGAGCGTCTGGGACGAAGTGCAGAGCGATAGCAGCAACTGTCTGGGGCGCAAGTGCCCGACGCACAAAGACTGCTTCTACTTTCGGGCCCGGCGGCGGATCTTCAACGCGCAGATCCTGGTGGTGAATCACGCGCTGTTCTTCAGCGACCTCGCGCTGCGGCGAATTGGGGCGAGCATCCTGCCCGACTACGAAGCGGTGATCTTTGACGAGGCACACACGATCGAGCAGGTTGCCGGCGACCACCTGGGGCTGGGAGTCACCTCGGGGCAGGTACAGTACATCCTGAGCCGCCTGTACAACGACCGGACCAACAAGGGCCTCTTGGTGACGCGCCGTTTGCGCCAGGCGCAAGAGATGGTCGTCGAGTGCTACCACCGGTCGGACGATTTTTTCAGCGATATTTACGCTCTGAGTCAGCAGGGCGCAAGTCAACACGGCGCCAGTCAACGCGGCGTTCCGGTATCTGGTTCGGCGTCTCCCGGCAGGCCCGCCGGGCGATCCGGGCCCCCAGGCGGATCGAAACGGATTCACCAGCCTGGAGCGGTCGAGAACTTGCTGAGCCCGGCGCTCGTGATGCTGGCGAAGGAACTGCACCGGGCCAGTCGCGAGATCGAGAGCGAATCGGAAAAGCTCGACTTTCTGGCGGCGCACGATCGGCTGGTCGCCCTGGCCGGCGACGTGACGCATTGGGTCGAGCAGCAGACGCCGGACGATGTGTACTGGATCGAGGCGACGACGGTTCGCGGGCGGCCGAAGGTTTCGCTCGCGGCGGCACCGATCGATGTAGGGCCCGTCCTGCGGGAGCACCTGTTCGAGAAAACCAAATGCGTGGTCCTGACGAGCGCCACGCTGGCGGTCGGACAGCCGCCGAACTTTACGTTCTTTAAATCGCGGATCGGCCTGACCCGCAGCCAGCAATTGCAGGCGGGGAGCCCGTTCGATTATCGGCAGCAGGCTGAGCTGATCGTGGTGCGCGGCCTCCCTGATCCGTCGACCGAGAAGGACCGCTTCGAACGGCAGTCGATCGACTTGATCAAGCGGTATGTCGAACGGACCGACGGCCACGCCTTTGTGCTGTTCACGAGCTACGAATCGCTGCGGCGGGCGGCCGCGGCTCTCTCGCCGTGGCTGGCCGAGCGGAATTTGGCGCTGTATAGCCAGGCGGACGGCACGCAGCGGACGGCGATGGTCGAGCAGTTCAAGGCCAACCCGCGGGGCGTGCTCCTGGGGACTGACAGCTTCTGGCAGGGGGTCGATGTGCCGGGCGAGGCGCTCGCGAACGTAATCATCACCAAGCTGCCGTTCAGCGTGCCTGATCAGCCGCTCTTGGAAGCCCGCCTGGAGGCGATCAAGGCGGCGGGGGGCAACTGCCCGCGGCGGTGATCAAGCTGCGGCAGGGATTCGGCCGGCTGATTCGCACGGCCAGCGATCGGGGAATTGTGGTGATTCTCGATCCGCGGATTCGAACGAAGCCCTACGGCCGGACGTTTCTGGAGTCGCTGCCGGACTGCCGGGTGGTGGAGGACCAGGCGGTGGCTGGACCGCGCGGCGGAAGTTCATCAAAGGTGGACGACTCGATTTAGAATTTAAACGGGGCTCAAACTCTGGTCACAGCCGCCCGTGCGGATTACGCCATGATCCAGACTTCGAACTTGACGATATTGCCGCAGGAGATTGAACTCTTTCCGGAAAGCATTGCGCGCGAGAACTGTGTCTTGCCGCTGGGGCGGGAAGGGAACATTCTGCGGGTCGTAGCCGGGCGTCGCGACGATTATGAAGACTTGGTTCACGCCCTCGAGTTCATTTTCGCAATGAAGGTCGTCTGCGCCGTGGCCGATTTCGATCGTGTCCAGCAAGCCATCGATGAGGTTTACACCTATTTTGTAACGGAAGTCAGAAACTGCCCGCTCGAATTTCGATTTGAGTGCCCTCGGAAGTGGTTGGAGCTTCGGCCCACGGAGCGACACGACGAGAGGTTTTGCGATACCTGTCGGAAAGCGGTGCACCTGTGCCAGAATGAGAACGAGGCCTTGCAGCATGCAGTTCAAGGGCACTGCGTCGCCGTTTTTCGCGAGTACAAAGGGGAGTCGGCCGAGACGATGGGGATCATGGAGTTTTGATGCTGGCGCATCCCCGGAACCGCGATCAAATGCTCTGCGGCGCGCAGAGCTGTCGTTTGCGGTAGGTCTCCTGAGAAGCGCGCGTAGCGAGTATGCTACGAATTGTCGTGAGCCAGATCGCCCGCCTGCTTCCTTTCCTCCCCCCGGAATCCTTCCCTGGTGAGATTTTTCCCATGACTCCATTCTTGACAATCGCTCGATATGTCGCCGCGGTGCTGATGCTGTTGGTCGGCAGCACTCCCTTGCTGGCCCAGACCGACGCGGAGTTTCCCGTGGCGGTGCTCAACCTGGACCGCATCTTCAAGACGTATCCGCCGTTTCAGGCCAAGCTCGCGCCGGTGAAGGAAGGGGTTCAGGAACTCGAGAAGAAAGCTCAGGCCCGCCAGATCGAACTGGAGACCAAAGTCGCCCAGTTGCGGATGAAACAGCCTGGGTCACCCGAGTTTCAGAAGCTGCAAGCCGAGGCGGCGAAACTGCAGGCCGAAGCCCAGCAGTTCGTGCAGCAGGAGCGCGCCGAACTGCAGAAACAGGAAGCGGGGATTTTTCTGGAGCTTTACCGTCAGGTCGAAGGGGAAGTGCAGAAGTACGCCAAGGAGCACGGCATCAAGCTCGTCATCCGCCAGCAAGACAGCTCGCTCGAGGAGGGACAGCCGCTGGGCGAGATCCTGAAGTCGCTCAACCGCGGGATCATCTTCGAGGAGGGGCTGGATATCACGGACGAGATTCTGAAAGCACTTGATAAGCCAAAGGCCGAGCAAGGGACGGATCGGTAAGTTCCCCGCGGACGACCGCTCTTTTCCTCGATCGAACGGCAACAAGCCCCTCATTTTCACGAGGACTCTTCGATATGAATCGTCTCTCCATACTGTGTAGCGCGGCGCTCGGCCTTGGCCTCTTCCTGCCTGCGGACAGCCGAGGCGAAGAACTGGCATTTCGCGATGTCGAGCTGCCCACCCGGCTGACCGTCGGTTATGCCGTGCGGCTGCTCGACATGAACGGCGACGGTCGGCTCGATATTGCGGTGGTCGATAGCGACCGGATTCTGTGGCTCGAGAACCCGAACTGGAACGAGCACGTCATCCTGCAGGGGCAAACCAAGCGGGACAACGTCTGCTTTGCGCCGCACGATATCGATGGCGACGGGCATCTCGATTTTGCCGTGGGGGCCGATTGGCGGCCGGGCGACACCAAGACCGGCGGGACGATTCAGTGGATTACCGGCGGCGCGAACCCGAGCGGCTCTTGGAAGCTCTTTCCGATTGGCGAGTATCCGGTGATCCACCGGATGAACTTTGCCGACCTCGATCGGGACGGCAAACAGGAGCTGATCGTTTCGCCTTTGATGGGGAAAGACACGACGCGGCCGAATTTCCAGGAGCATGGCACACCGCTCTTCGTCTATCCGGTGCCCGCCGATCCGGTGAAGGGACCGTGGGAGCGGACAGTCATTTGCGACGATGTGCACGTGTCGCACAATTTCCAAGTGGTCGATCTCAACGGAGACAAACAGCCGGAGATCATTCTGGTCAGCTTTGAGGGGGTGCATCTGCTCGAGCGGCAGGCCGACGGCAAGTGGCAGCGCACGCGGATCGGCACCGGCAACCAGGAGACGAGCCCCAACAAAGGAGCCAGCGAGATCAAGCTCGGCCGGCTGGCCGATGGCTCGCCGTATATCGCCACGATCGAACCGTGGCACGGGCACCAGGTCGTCGTTTACACGCCGCCCGCCGGCGAGCGGCCGAAGACGGGCGAGTGGCTTTGGACGCGGCACGTGCTCGACGAAGAGCTGAAGTGGGGGCATGCCGTCTGGTGCGTGAATCTCGACGGCGATGCCGACGAGGAACTGGTGATCGGCGTGCGCGACAACTTGAACGACACCGCGAAATGCGGCGTGCGGATTTATCAGCCAACCGATGTGGCGGCGGGAAAGTGGTCGCGGCAGCTCGTCGATCCGGGGAGTGTGGCGGTCGAAGACCTGGCAGCTGGGGACCTCAACGGCGACGGAAAACCCGACATCGTCGCCGTCGGCCGGGCGACGCACAACGTGAAGATTTATTTTGGTGAAGGGGAGTGAGAGTTCGAAGTTCAACGTTCAAAGTTGGTGTTTCAAGTTTCAAGTTTCAGATTTCGAGGCGGCACTGCCTTGTCCAACTGACCACTGACAAGTGACAAGTGACTGACCGTCAACCTCCGCTTTCGAATTTCCGCTCTCCGCCCCCACTCCATGCTCGATAATTCTCCGTTCCTTTCGCTGCAGCACAAAGATCTTACGATTGAGGGTTACTCGCGCGCGGCGGTGCAGTCTTGCTGGCGGATTCCGGAGCTGAAGATCGGGTTCGATCTGGGGGCTCAGCCGTGGGACTTTATGGGAACGCCGGTCTGGGCCATATCGCATACGCACCTCGACCACATCGCCGCCCTGCCGGTGTATGTCGCCCGGCGGCGGATGATGAAGATGGACCCGCCGACGATCTACATTCCCGAGCATTCGCGAGAACTTGTCGAACATCTGCTGAAGGTGATGCAGCGGCTCGATCGGGGGCGGCAGACGTGCGAACTGGTCAGCGTGCGGCCGGGGGATGAGTTCGAATTATCGCGGGAGCTGGTTCTCTCGGCCGTGGCGACGCGCCACACGGTGCCGTCGCTGGGCTACATCGTCTGGGAGCGGCGGAAAAAGCTGAAGGCCGAGTTTCAGGATCTTCGCGGCGACCAGATTCGCGACATCCGCCTGTCGGGCGTGGAAGTCTCCGAGGAGCGGCGGATTCCGGTGCTGGCATATACGGGCGACACCTCGCCCGAAGGGCTCGACGCCAACCCGGCGATGTACGAAGCGCGGGTACTGATCACGGAAATGTCGTTCGTGGCTCCAGGGCATCGCCGGGAGAAGATTCACAAGCACGGACACATGCACCTCGACGATTTCGTCCAGCGGCAGAACAAATTCCAGAACGAACTGATCATCGCCGGCCACTTCAGCACCCGGTACCACGACAAGCAGATCGCCCACTACGTGCGGCGGGCCCTCCCCGACATGCTCGGGGGCCGGCTGCACCTGTGGCTGTGAGTCGGCCGCTACCGGCGGCCAGTCGTCCGCGGGGCGGCGCAATGCACACACGACCACGGTCCGCCTACATCCACGTTCCCTTCTGCCGGCATCGGTGCGGGTACTGTAACTTTACGCTCGTCGCTGGGCGGGATGATTTGGCCGAGGCGTACCTCGAGGCGCTGGCGCGGGAGCTGTCGCGGCTCGACGGGCCGCACGAGGTCGACACGCTCTTTTTCGGCGGGGGAACGCCCACACATTTGCCGCCCGCGCAACTGGCCCGGCTGTTGGACCTGGCGGCCCGCACTTTCCCGCTGGCGGCCGGCGGCGAACTGAGCGTCGAGGCCAATCCGGTCGATCTCGACATGCCGCGGGCCGCCGCGCTCGCCGCGGCGGGGGTGACGCGGGTGAGCCTGGGGGCCCAGTCGTTCGAGTCCGCGAAGCTGAAGCTGCTCGAACGAGATCACACGGCGGGCGACATTGAGCGGGCTGTGGAAATGTGCCGCCGGATTGCCCGGTCGATCTCGCTCGACCTGATCTTTGGCGTGCCGGGAGAAACGCTCGCCGGCTGGTCGCACGACCTCGCGCAGGCGATGGCGCTCGCGCCCGATCACGTGTCGACTTATGGGCTGACGTTCGAGAAAGGAACGTCCTACTGGTCGCGCCGCACGCGGGGCGAGCTCGCGCCCGTCGACGAGGAAGTCGAACGGCAGATGTACGAGCTGGCGATCGATACGCTTTCAGCCGCCGGCTACGAGCACTACGAGGTCTCGAACTTCGCCCGCCCGGGGCACCGCTGTCGGCACAACGAAGTGTACTGGACCGGCGGAGCGTACTTCGCCGCAGGACCGGGGGCCGCCCGCTACGTGGATGGCGTTCGCTCGGCCAACCACCGCAGCACGACCACCTATATTCACCGTGTACTCGCCGGCCAGTCGCCCGTCGCCGAGAGCGAACAACTGGACGCCGAGGATGCCGCCCGCGAGCGGCTGGTCTTCGGCCTGCGGCGGCTCGAGGGGATCGGCGAGTCCGAATTTCACCGCACGACGGGCTTCACCATCGCCGAACTGGGCGGCGCCACGCTCCCCCAACTCATCGACTGGGGGCTGCTCGACAGCCGCGAAGGGCAACTCCGCCTCACCCGCGCCGGGCTCCTGGTCAGCGACAGTATCTGGCCCCGCCTTCTACAAAGGGGTCAGGCCTGAATGTTGACAGGCGGCGAGCGGCTCAGTAGTCTGCTTTCATGCCTCGACCTCATCGCGCCACGCCGGCCGGCTATTGTTACCACGTCCTCAACCGCGGGAACGCCCGGCAGCGGGTGTTTCGTAAGGACGCCGACTATGCCGCGTTTGTGAACCTCTTCGACGAAGCGCAGGTCCGCTGCCCGATGCGGATTCTGGCCTACTGCCTGATGCCGAACCATTTTCACGTCGTCCTCTGGCCGCGCGAGGATGGCGATGTCAGCCGGTGGATGCAGTGGGTGCAAACGACCCACGTCCGCCGGTATCACGAGCTGCACCGCACGTCGGGGCACGTCTGGCAGGGGCGGTTCAAGGCCTTCCCGATTCAGCAGGACGAGCACCTCCTCGCGGTCCTGCGGTATGTCGAGCGGAACCCGCTGCGGGCCGGGCTCGTGCGGGGGGTGAACGACTGGCCCTGGAATTCGCTCCGGCTGCACGACGACGAGGATTGGCCGATCTGGTATTCCAACGGCCCCGTCCCGCGGGGAAGCGACTGGCCGGCCTACGTCGCCGAGCCGCAGACCGACGCCGAACTGGTGGCCCTCCGCCGCAGCGCCGACCGCGGCACGCCTTTCGGCGGCAATCGCTGGCAAAAGAACACGGTCACGAAACTCGGCCTCGAAAGCACCCTCCGCAACCGAGGCCGGCCCAGGAAGCCTGAGAATGAAGCCTGACCCGGGCCTGACCCCTTTACCTTCCACTTCGCAAACGCTTGCTACAGCAGTGACTTACGCCCCATCTTCGGGCCATTCAGGCCTGACTCCTTTTCCAAAAAGGCTGATGCCGAGAGAGACCCTCGCTGGAGCGTTCCCGCCAAATCCTGCAAGATGACTGACTCGACTTGGCCTCGGCAT
>JALORD010000334.1 GCA_025459145.1 Pirellulaceae bacterium
AGCCGATGGAGGCGAGCGGGCCGATCAGCGCCAAGACACGGGAGCTCCCCCTGCAATTGCCCAACGTCATGCGGCATGTGGAAACGCATACGATCGAGCTGCCGGCCGGATATACGGGCTATGGGCTGCCCATCTCGGTGCGGAAGGAGTGCGCCGGCGCCAACTACGAGTTGTCGATCGACTGCCGCGCTTCGCAGCTCGTCTGCCGACGGGTCATGGAAACGCGAAGCGGCATCGTGCCGGCCGCCGACTTTCTGGCGTTCAAAGCGTTCTGGGAGGCGGGCGTGCGTGCCGATGCGTGCGATTTGGTGCTGGTCAAATCGGCCGCCCTCGCGGGCGGAGGATCATCGGTTCCCGAGGGACTGGAATGATGCAAACGCCCGCCGCTTCAATCCTGATGTTTGCCGCGGCCGCGCTCGTCGGCGCCGTGGGCCAGTTCCTCTACAAGTCGGGAGCCGATTCTGCCACCGGAGGTCTGTGGTCCTATCTGGTCAATGTGCGTTTGCTCGCCGGCGTTGCCTGTTACATCGGCGTGATGGTCTTGTTTGTAGCGGCCTTCAAACGGGGCGGTTCATTGACGGTGCTCTATCCGATCTATGCCTCGACATTCATCTGGGCGGCCGTGATCGCTCGGCTCGCATATCAGACGCCAATCCAACCGGTCAATATCGCCGGGATGCTGCTGCTTGTCGCCGGAATGTGGCTGATGGGGCGATCATGAGTGATTCGACGGAGAAACAGCTCGACCGACGGCCGATCAAGGCCCGCAATCTGGCGATCTTCCAGCGAATGGCGGCGTGGCTGGCCGATCGGGGCGTTTCGGCCAATGGCATCTCGATCGCCGGAATGCTGGCCGCGACTGCGGGCAGTCTGGCCTTTGCCGCGACGCGCTGGGAGGAGGCACCAGTGCGTCTCCTGTGGCTGGCTGGAGCGGCGCTTACGCAGTGCCGCCTGTTAGCCAACATGCTCGACGGGATGGTCGCCGTGCGGCAGCAGAAAACGTCGGCGATCGGCGAACTGTACAACGAAGTCCCCGATCGCATTTCCGATGCAGCCCTGCTGGCGGGAGTCGGCTTTGCGGTCGGCGGAAACCCGCTCCTAGGCATGGGGGCAGGACTGGCGGCAGTGTTCACGGCCTATATTCGGGCCATGGCTAAAGCCGCCGGCGCGCCGCAGGATTTCGGCGGCCTGATGGCCAAACAGCAGCGCATGTTTGCGATTACGGTGCTGGGGGTCTATAGCGCTCTTGCGCCGCAGGAGTGGCAGCCCCTCTGGCAGATTGCAGGCGAAAGCTTCGGCTTGGCGTCGCTGGTGCTTGCGGTCGTCATCGTCGGCTCGGTGGGCACGGCACTCGGTCGATTACGGCGGGCGGCCAGGAACCTTCGCCAGGAACAGCCATGAACGAAGCGGTCCGGGAGCGCCTGTTTGGCTGGCGGCATGCCTTCGACGAACCGTTCACCCTCTGGGCAACGGTCGGCCTGCTCGTCGTCGCCTGGAGCGCGCCGCTCGCGGTTTGGGGCCTCCACGCCGCGGGGCGGCTGTCCGAGAAAGCGTATTGCGAACTGCGGGCGCGCTGCCTCACCTGGGCGATTCTGGTTCCCGTGCTGCTCGTCCCGGTTCTGGCGGGGGCATTCTCGACGATCGTCGCGGTCGGAGTGCTGAGCGTTCTGTGCTATCTCGAATTTGCCCGCAATACGCCGCTCCGCGACGAACGACTGATCGGTGCGGCAGTGCTCGCCGGGATTGCCGCTCTCACGTTCGGATCGCTCGACCACTGGTGGGAATTCTTCAGCGGGACGTTTCCGCTGACGGTTGTCGTGATCGTCGCGATCAGCATCGTGCAGGATCGGCCGACCGGCTATTTGGAGCGGGTCGCGCTGGGGACGCTGGGGTTTGGCCTCTTTGGAATGGGCTTGGGTCACCTCGGCTATCTGGCCAACGACGACGATTACCGGCCGATCATCATCCTGCTGCTCGTGGCAGTCGAAGCGAACGATATCTTTGCCTACCTATGCGGCAAGACGTTTGGCCGCCGCAAGCTGGCTCCACAAACGAGCCCAAACAAAACGATTGGCGGCAGCGCGGGAGCAATCGTGCTGACCAGCCTGCTCGTGGTCCTGCTCGGGCGATTTGTGTTTGCGGGGACGGCCATTGCACATCCGGTCCACCTTGTCGCGCTTGGAATTCTGATCAGCATCCTCGGCCAACTCGGCGATCTGGTTCTATCCTCCGTCAAACGCGATTTGGGAATCAAAGACATGGGGACCAGTTTGCCGGGGCATGGGGGGCTGCTCGATCGGTTCGATAGCCTGCTCCTCGTCGCACCAGCGGTGCACTATTACCTGGGCTTCTTCCACGGTCTGGGTTCGGATCAGCCGGCACGCATCTTGAGCGGCGGTCCCTAGCCTTCAGCCCCCCCCTGACGGAGTGGACTGCCGATTGGCATTCGAGATCCTTCGCATGTCACGGCTAAACGAGTGCCTTGCAGCCCCCGCTAGATTGCGTACAATACGCGATTCGAATGGGCTTACCCGAGCGAGCGAATCGGACTTCGCCCGCCAGACATTCCTGGGCATGGCCCCTATCCCTGTTTCTTCGAGCGACCGACATGCTCCGACCGTTCAAAAAAGATGCCCGTCCCCGACGGAAACCCAAGCCGCGGGTTAAGATCAAGAAGAAGGATCCGCTGTTCGTCGATGGCGTCCGGCCGAAGCCGATGTTTGTCGATTACAAGGATATCGAGCTTTTGAAGAAGATGGTGAACCGCCACGGCAAGATCGTCAGTCGGCGGAAGAGCGGCTGCGGCGCTATCAGCCAGCACGCGGTGGCCCAGGCGATCAAGCGGGCGCGTTACATGGCTCTGCTGCCGTATGTCGGCGAGTAATCGCCAGGGTTTTGCAAGTCCATCCGTGCCTTTCGAGCGCTGACGGCGACCCTGTCGACACAACCTGCGCTCTGATGCGCAAAAATTGAATCCCGCCCATGAGTCCGACTCATGGGTTTTTTTATGCCCGCGATTCACATCTCATCCTGGAGTGCCCGCCGACGATGAGTCCACCTTTTGTGACGACGCGGCGCGTGGAATTCTGTCAGACCGACGCGGCGGGGATCATGCACTTTGCCGCCTTCTTCGAACTCATGGAGCAGGCCGAACACGAACTGCTCCGCAGCCTGGGGCTCAGTGTCGTGATGCACGATGCGGCAGGAACCATCAGTTGGCCGCGCGTCGCCGCGCGGTGCGATTATCGTTCTGCGGCCCGCTTTGAGGACGTGCTCACGATTGAGGTCCGGATCGCTCGTCTGGGAACAAAGAGCGTGACTTACGCGTATCGCTTCCTTCGAGCTGACGAAGAATTGGCGATCGGCGAGATCACGGCTGTTTGCTGCCGAATGATTGATCATGCCCCGCCGCAGTCGATCGAGATCCCCGCCAGCATCCGGGAAAAACTTGCCCGTGGCGGCGTGTAGTGCAGGAGTCTGTGCTATGGCGTACCTCGAAGACCTGACGCTCCGTTTGGCCCAAGGAATTGCTGAGCTTCCCGAGGCGACTCGCCAGCGGCACAGCAGATACTTGCTGGCGGCACAGCGGCCCGATGGGGGCTTTGCCGGCCGTGAAGGAGGCAGCGATCTTTACTACACCGGATTCGCGCTCCGGGGGCTTGCACTCTTGGGAGACCTGTATGGCCCGGTGGCTGAGCGGGCCGCCGGCTTTTTGCGTGCGCGGCTGGGAGGCGAAGAGTCGATCGTCGATTTCTTCTCGCTGGTTTACGGCGCTGCCTTGCTCGATACGTCGGCGGGAATCGACGTGTTCCACGCAGCGGGCCCAACCTGGCGCGACAATGTTGCCCGTCTGGTCGAATCGTTTCGGCGCGACGACGGGGGCTACGCCAAGGGCGCCGGCGGAATGGCCAGCAGCACCTATCACACGTTTCTTGTGCTGCTCTCGCTCGAACTGGCCGGCCGGTCGCCCCCCGATCCCGAGCGGATCGTCGCATTTCTCCTGTCGCAGCGTGCCGACGAGGGCGGCTTTCGTGAGATTCGCGCGAGCAAGCGTGCGGGGACGAATCCCACTGCCGCGGCCATTGCCTCGCTGCAGATGCTTGGCGCGCTCGACGACGAATCACGCGAGGGAACCATCGATTTTCTGGCTGAAATGCAAACCGACGAAGGAGGCCTACGAGCCAACACGCGAATTCCGATCGCCGATCTGCTCAGCTCATTTACGGGCCTGTTGACGCTGCAGGATCTGGGCGGTGCGGCCGAGATCGACCTCACGCACCTGCGGCAGTACGTCTCGTCGCTCGAGCGGCCTGAAGGAGGATTTCACGGCGCTGCCTGGGACGGCGCCCACGATGTCGAATACAGCTTCTATGGGCTAGGATGCCTGGGACTCTTGGCCGTGGTCAATTGACGCGGCCTTGGCTCTCTCCAACTTGCCTGCACCTGCCACAAACTCTTTCGCCATGCCCGAGCTTGTCGTCGATCGTGTCACAAAGGAGTTCCCTACCCGGGACCAGCCGCTCGTCATTTTGCGAGAAGCGTCGCTGGAGCTGGAGGCGGGCCAGAACGCGGCGATCGTCGGCCCGAGCGGGAGCGGCAAGAGCACGCTCCTGCACATTATCGGGACGCTCGATTCTCCGACTTCGGGCACGGTTACCCTGCGGGGCGAGAACCCGTTTGCGTTCGACGAACCGCATCTGGCTCAGTTTCGCAATCGCCACATCGGCTTCGTTTTTCAAGATCACTATCTCTTGCCGCAATTGTCAGTTCTCGAAAACGTCTTGATTCCGGCGGTCGCGGCAGGCGCTCCAGACGCGGCTACGATCGAGCGCGCCCGCGACCTGCTCGCAGCGGTAGGACTGGCCGAGCGGATGACGCATCGCCCGGCGGAGCTTTCCGGCGGTGAACGACAGCGAGCCGGTGTCGCCCGTGCGCTGCTCCTGCGGCCGGCGCTGCTACTCGCCGACGAACCGACGGGCAATCTCGATCGAGCCAGCGCCGCGGCCGTCGGTTCGCTGCTCGTTAAGATGCAGCGTCAGGAAGGGACGATGCTGCTGGTCGTCACCCACAGCGCGGAACTCGCCGCCCGTCTCGACCGCCGCTTCGAGATTGAGGACGGCCGCCTGATCCTGCAATCGGGCTAGTTTCCCGCATTCGCTTGCTTTACTTTTACAGCCACACGCAGGAAACGCACGAAAGCAAATCGCGATGTTCCGGCGGGGCCGAGCGTAACGGAATCGCCATCTGCAGCCATCAGGATTTGCTCCCCGCGACGCGGGTGGGCTATGATGGAACTCGTTGTCCCGCCTGTTCGCATCCCTCGGCGATGCTTGAATGCGCTGGTCTGCCGTAACCAATAGTGAGCGCTGAACAATTGAGGGCGCACCACACTTTTTGAGTTCTTCAGCCTTTTGGTCAGGGCGCCTCCCGCCTGACACGTCCAAGTACGTGATTGTGCTGTCGCCAAGAGGCGAACATTGCTCTAGGCCGACTAGTGCAGCCTTAACTACATGCCCCCCTATCTCTTCAAACGCTCCGGGCCCAAGCTTTGCGACGATTGACCACCGGAGTCGCTGTAGCAACTCCTTTCGCTGGGTGCAACCCGCCTTCCGCGCATCTAAGTTATTGATTCACCCTTGACCGGTATGTGGGGGGGCGACCCGTCGGAGCGGCTTCTTCGGGGGGTAAGACAGGCTCGCAAGGAGGGGACTAGACACCGGGGCTCCGTCCCGCCAAGCTATGGCGGGAAGTTAGGTCCAGTCAACCGGAGAGCCCACGATGACGAACATGAACGACACCCCGAGCGAGATCACACAGCAGGCCCTGATGCTCGAGTTTGAAGGGATCTTGGGGTTTGTGCAGACCGCGTTTCGCCAAGGGCGAACGGCACACGACGTGGAGACGGGGCTGTGGGAGCGGATGCTCAAGCTCGGCCACAACATCTACGGGGCCTGGTTGGGCCTGTTCGGCGATGGCAGTGCCGGGGATCGGCTCGTGCTGGACGGGGCCTGGTTGGGCCTGTTCGGCGATGGCGGTGCCGGGGATCGGCTTGTGCTGGAAGACGGTCGCGAGGTGCGCCGGCTTGAGGCCCTGCATCGACGCGAGATCCAGAACGTATTCGGCTCGTTCGGGTTGGACCGGGCGGTCTATGGGACGCGGGAGGGCCAGAAGATCGAGGC
>JALORD010000033.1 GCA_025459145.1 Pirellulaceae bacterium
AATACTTCTTCCTGGGCGATTTTTCGACAGCCTCCAGCGACTCGCGCTTCTGGGGACCGGTGTACGAGGATGATCTGCGCGGGGTCGCCTCGTTCATCTACTATCCGCCCCAGTCGTGGCGAACGTTTCCGTAGGCGTCTCGAACGAAATAGGCCGCGACGAAGGACTCCGGCGCGGCCGTGTTTGGCGCAGGTCTCTGACCTGGCCGTGAGTTCGACCCGTAAATCTTAAGTCCGCGCGGGTTCGGGAGACCTGGCGGTCGGCGGCTTGGGCGAGGTCGGAGACCCTCGCCCAACTTGGGATCCGTATCCAACTTGAGGTGCTTACTTCTCGACGACCCAGATATTCCGGAACGCCACCGGGTTGCCGTGGTCCTGGAGGAAGAGGCCGAGCTTTTCCGGGCCTTCGGGCTTGTAGCCGGGCGTCCCTTTGGGCAGTTCCAGGTTGTCGTGAATCACTACGCCGTTGTGCTTGATCGTAACGCGGGCGTTTTCGGTCTTCTTGCCCGAGTCGTCGTACTTGGCGGCGGTGAAGTCGATGTCGTAAGTCTGCCAGGTGAGCGGCGGCAGGCACATGTTCACGATGGGCTTCGAGATCGAATAGATCCCGCCGCACTCGTTGTTTTCCCCTTCCAGGCCAAAGCTATCGAGCACCTGACATTCCCAGCGTCCCTGCACGTAGACACCGCTATTGCCGCGGCCTTGCCCGCGAGATTTCGGCATGAAGGGTGTGCGGAACTCGATGTGCATCGTGTGGCTGCCGAGCGGCAGCTTGCTGACGCAGTTCGTCGCGCCGAGCAGGTTGCCTTCGATCAGCTTGCCATTCTCGAAGTTGTCGGCGGTCGTACCGTCGAACAGCACCTTCGCCCCTGCGGGCGCCTTGGCTCCGAGCGTCGGGCTCTTCCGCTCGGTCTTCTTCAGCGTGCCGAGTACTTCCCCCTCGGCATTCTTCACGGTGATCACGCCGTCCTGAATCGTCAGCGTGAAGTCGTCTCCCTGGAACTTAACTTCGTCGCCCGCACGCTCCCCCATCGCCCGCTTGGTCTCGTCGCCGCGCTGCCAGCCGTCGCCGGGGAGGCCCCCCTGATAGCCGACCAGCTCAAACTTCCCATCGCCCAGTGCAATTACCTGGGCACCCCACTTATGCTCGCCTGCCTCGCCAACGTATTCCCCCTGCACGGAGTAGTCCGGACCTGCCTCCGCCACGTTCGTGAAGGCCGGATTGCCATCGGCTGCGAAGACTGTCGCCGGCACCAGAAACCCGACCGCAGCCGTCGCCACGGCTGCCGTTCGCAAAAAATCAATAAGACCCATTGATCAGCCCTTCGGAAAGTAAATGAACGAAAACCCAGTTGCCGGCGCATTTTGCCCTTTGTCACCGATTGAGGCAACCATCTGCCCGGATCGACCGTATTCCTTGTGGCAATGCCAACTTGCGCCGACTGGCCGCGACGGGCGGGAGGCTCTCTCCACCGGTGGAGCCGCGATCGCAAATCGCTGGCCGGCAGTGGCTGGCAGGAAATGATGAATCTCCGCCAACGGACGACAGCGCGTGCGTAAGATTTGCCGATAATACCGATTGGGAGGGCTCGCCTCTGGTGCAGCCCTTACCCCGACCGTGGAGCATTCCCAGATCACAACCAACTCCATGACCGCCGACTGCGCTCAAATTTCGCTCACCTCGCTGCGACTGATCGAACAACTCGCGCGCGAGTTCGGCGTGAACTTCGACCGGGCCGAAGTGCGGATGCTCGTGCGCGAGTATGACGTGACCGGGCGGCGGAGCGCCGGCGAGCGACTGAACCGTCTGCAGCAGGCACTGTTTGGAATGGGGCTCGCGGGGCGGGTGCGGCACCTCTCCCTCGAAGACGCGTTCGCGAGCATGCCCGAGGGCATGCATCTCATTGCTCCGACATCCGACCTGCCGGAAGGAGACGGCTGGATCCTGATCCGGGCGTCGAATCGCCGCAAGGTCCGAGTGGCCTGCCAGCAGGGTTCGGATGTGTGGTTGTCGCTCGGCGAGGTGCGCGAACTCCTGGGAGAGCCGCCGGCTGGAGAGCCGATGGCCTGGCTGCTTGCGGAACAGGCGCTGCCGTGTTCGGCTGCGTCGTCCGTGCCGGTGGAAACGATCGCCGACCACGACGAGCACGAGCATGCGGAGCATCTGTCGCCGTTCCGTCGGCTGGTGGCCATCCTGAAGCCCGAGGCTCGCGATATTTGGGTCGTGTCGATCTTTTCGGCAGTGGTGGGGCTCTTGGCCCTGGCCACCCCCGTGACGGTCGAAGCCCTCGTCAATACGGTCGCTTTCGGCCGGCTCCTGCAGCCGGTGATCGTGCTGTCGCTCGTGCTGTTTGGCTTTCTGGGTTTTGCCGCGGCGATCCGGATCCTGCAAACGTACGTGGCCGAAATCATCCAGCGGCGAATCTTCGTGCGGGTGGTCGCCGATCTGTCGCACAGGCTGCCGCGAGTCCGGCAAGAGGCCTACGACGGCGTCCACGGCCCGGAACTGCTGAACCGCTTCTTCGAAGTGATGACGGTGCAGAAATCGGCCGCGCTCCTGGTTCTCGACGGGATCGCGATTGTGCTGCAAACCGCCGTCGGGATGGCGGTACTGGCTTTCTATCACCCGCTGCTCTTGGGCTTTGACATCGTCCTGATCGCGTCGCTAGCGTTCACGGTGTTCGTGCTGGGGCGGGGAGGCGAAGCGACCAGCATCGAAGAATCGAAGGCCAAATACTCTGTGGCCGAGTGGCTCGAACAACTGGCCCATTGCCCGCTGGCGTTTAAGAACGCAGGAGGCGCCGACCGGGCCATCGAGCACGCGGACAAGCTGGCGATCGACTATTTGAAGGCCCGGCAACTGCACTTTCGTGTGCTGATGCGGCAGATTGCCTTTACGCTCGCCTTTCAGGCGCTGGCCGGTTCGGTCCTGCTCGGCATCGGCGGCTGGCTGGTCATTCAGGGGCAACTCACCCTCGGTCAGCTCGTGGCCGCCGAGCTGATTGTGGCGCTAATCGTCGGTTCGTTCGCCAAGCTGGGCAAGCACCTCGAAGCGTTCTACGACCTGCTGGCGGGCGTCGACAAGCTCGGCCACCTGTTCGATCTGCCGGTCGAACGGCAGTTCGGCGAGGCCCTGGCCGAGGCTTCGACCGGGCTCCCCTTGCGGGTTGGGGAGCACGTGATCGAAGCGGGCGAATTTGTGGCGATCGTCGGCCCCACCGGCGCGGGCAAGTCGCACCTCCTGGCCACGGCGTTCGGCCTGCACGGAGCAGAAGCTCCCGGTTCGCAGATTGCCGACGTCGACGTCAATTCGCTCGATCTGGCGATACTCCGCTCGCAGGTCGTGCTCGTACGCGATGTCGAAATCTTCGGCGGCACGCTCGCGGAAAACATTCACATGGGGCGGGCCATCGGCACGCGGACGGCCATCCGCACCTGTCTCGAAGAACTCCGGATGGGGGACGACCTCGGCTGGCTCCCCAGCGGTCTCGATACGGTGCTGCAGCAAGGGGGGCGGCCCCTGACCGACAGCCAGGCCCGGCGCGTCGTGCTAGCCCGGGCGCTCATCGGCCAGCCACGTCTGCTCCTCATCGACGACTTGCTCGACGGATTGCCCGACGACGTGCTGCCCGATGTGCTCGAAGCGCTCGAGCGGCGCACCAACCACACGACCATTGTCATTGCCACCGGGAGGGGCGATGTCGCCCGGCTCTGCCAGCGGGTGATCGCACTCCCCCGCAGGAATCAACCGTCACCGACGGAGCAGAATCACAAGAACCACCTTTCTCATTTGGCCCACTAGTAACGTGTCCACTATCTACTCCCCCGCCGTCCCGCCGCTGAGCGCCATGCAGATGGTGCAGTCGCCGCGCATGGTCCGCTCGGCGGCGCACGCGCTACTCGCGACGCTGATCCTGTCGCTGGCGGGCATGCTGCTCATTCCCTGGCAGCAGACGACCAAAGGGACGGGACGCGTCGTCGCGTATTTTCCGACCGAGCGGCCGCAAACTGTGCAATCCCCGATCTACGGCCGGATCGAACGGTGGGGCGAGGGAATCGTCGAGGGGGTCAAGGTCTCGGAAGGGGATTTGATCGCAGTGATTCGCGATATCGACACGGAGCGCGCGAAGCGGCTGGCCGATCAGGTCGCCGCGACTAGCGAAAAACGGCGGTTTGCCGAGCTGAAGGCCGCGACCTACGGCCGCCAGGTGCTCGACCTGGTCGAAGCCCGCGAAATGGTGATGCAGGCCAATCGCGAGCTGATCGAAGAGGCCAAGCGAAAGGTCGCCGCCGAAGAGCAGGCCCTCCTGGCCGCGCAGGCTGCCGAGCGACAAACGAAATCGAACACCGAACGTCAACAACGTTTGTTCGAGCAAGGATTCACGTCGGGCGTCAATGCTGAAATTGAGCTGCGCAAGTACGAGGAAGCCGTCGCCAAGGTGAAGGCGGCTGAAGAGTACCTTAGCGCCGCTAAAAACTATCAGGCTGCCAAAGTCGCCGAGCTCGAGCAAAAGGCCCGTGAGGCCCAAACCAAGGTCGATTATGCCCGCGCCATGCAGCAGGAAGCTCTCGGCGAAGCGCAGCTCACCACCAAGGAACTGGTCGAACTCCAAGGCAAGCAGGCCCAGTTCGCCAGTCGGGAGATTCGCGCTCCCCGCGACGGCTACATCCTGCGGCTGTTCGCCAACGAAGAAGCCGAAATGCTCAAGGAAGGGGATCCGCTGTTCACGATCGTGCCCGAAACTTCCGAGCGGGCCGCCGAGCTGATGATCGACGGCAACGATATTCCGCTGGTGACGGTGGGGCGCGAAGTCCGCCTGCAATTCGAAGGATATCCGGCGGTACAATTCGCCGCCGGCTGGCCGGAAGTCGCGGCGGGAACCTTCGCCGGTCAGGTGGTCGCTATGGACGCCACCGACGATGGCCTCGGCAAGTTCCGCGTGCTGGTCCGGCCCATCGCCGGCGAGCCGTGGCCGGATGACCGCTTTCTGCGGCAAGGCGTGCGCGTCAACGGTTGGGTGCTGCTCAACCGCGTCACGCTGGGTTATGAGCTGTGGAGACAGCTCAACGGATTCCCTCCCGTCTACGGCGGCGAGTCGAAGGGGGGAACCGACAAGGATGTCAAAAAGGTAAAGCTGCCCAAATGAGACTGTTCGCTCTCATTGCCTTCGGGCTCCTGCTGGCACAGGCAGGTTGCCGCGGAACATCCGGCCCGGTACCACCGCCGGTTCCGTTGGCTGCGCCCGCTGCTGCGCCTGGCGCAGCGAATCCCCACAGGCCCGAATCGTCGGAGCCGGTCCCGCTGCCTGTCGCGCAGCACGCGGTCTACGCTTTGCCCGCTGACGGCGGGCCGACACCTGCGGACGTGCGTCCAGCGGCATTTCAGGGCCCGTTTCAAGGTCCGTTGCAGGTTCCTGCCGCGATGCTCGCGGCCACCGTTCAGGAAGTCCCCGCGGCCCCGCCGGAACCTCCGCCGGCCCGCCCGCTCGAACTTCCGCCTCCGGCGCCGGCGTCGGAAAGTGGCCAGCCCGAAGCCTTGCCGAGCGTGCGGCCCCAAGGAGACTTGCCCCCCGTCGCCCGCGAACTCGCCGGGCCCGTCCCGGCGGAGATACAACCCCTCGCGCTGCCGGCCGTCGCGCAATCCGTCTACTACGCATTTCCGGGTCTCGAGGTAGCCCTCCGCGAGCTCGACGTTGCCGCCGGCAAAGAGCAGGCCGCGCAAGGGGAGTTCGATCTCAAACTCAAAGCCGGCAGCGAATCGGATCCGCTCGGCTTCTATAAGACCTACAACAACGCGATCAAGCTCGAGCAAGCGTTGTGGCAGGGGGGCGGCGTCTACAGCCAGTACCGCATCGGGCAGGGTAAATTTCCGACGTGGGACGACCGCGAAACCAACGGCGGCGGCGAATTCAAGGTCGGCTTTTTGCACCCGATACTGCAAAACTGGGCGATCGACCAGCGACGGGCCGACGTCCTGCAGGCCACGCTCCGCCGCCAGCAAGTGGAGCCCGCCGTGCAGGGGCTGCTCCTGGAACTGGTGCGCGACGCCTCGCAGTCCTACTGGGCCTGGATCGCCGCCGGCAGAAGCTACGATGTGCAGCGGGAACTCTTGCGCGTGACGGTCGAACGCAACAAGGTCTACGAAGGACGTGTCGCGGAGGGGGATCTCCCCCGGATCGAACTGGTCCAAAATCAGCGGCTGATTGCCTCGCGGGAAGCGAAGCTCGTCGAAGCGCGGCGGAAACTGCAAGCCACGGCGATCAAGCTTTCGCTGTACCTGCGCGACGATCGCGGGATGCCGCTCGTCGCTCCGCCAGGTTGGCTGCCGACCGCGTTTCCCTTGCCGCCCCCTCCCGACCCCGCGGCTGGCGACTCGCTGTTGGCCGGTGCGCTGGCCAACCGGCCCGAGCTGCGCGAACTGGACATCGTGCGCCAGCAGGTCGAGGTCGACATTGCCCAAGCGCAGAATCTCTTCCTTCCGGAGTTGACGGCCACGCTCGACGCGGCCAAGGACGTCGGCGAGCCGACACCGTCGGGGAACAAGACTCCGTTTCAGCTCGAAGCGGGGCTGTACTTCAACGTTCCACTTCAGCGAAACAAAGCCCAGGGCAAGCTGCGGGAAGCTCAGGGCAAGCTCGCCCAAATCGCGGCTAAAAGGCGTTTGGTCGAGAACAAAATCGTGATCGAGGTCCAGGATGCGCTCTCGGACCTGACGACGTCGTACGAGCGATTCCTGCGGGCCCGCGAGAACGCACAGCTCGCCTGGGAATTGGCCACGGCAGAACGCGAGCGATTCGAGCTCGAAGACAGCGATCTGTTACGAGTCGCGCTGCAGGAATCGGCCGCGATCGAGGCAGCCCTGGCCGAAATCGAAGCCCTGGTGGGCTATTACCAGGCCGAAGCCGCCTATCGGGCCGCCCTGGGCACCCCGCCGCTCGAAATTGGCGCGGAAGGGGTGGAGCCGTAGAGACCGTGAGCGTTCCGAGCGGCACTCAGAACGCCATCGAACTTGCTCCCTCTCCCCCTGGGAGAGGGCTAGACTGCAACGGGACGTTCCATTTCCAGAATGTCGCAGCAGCGCTCGACCAGACGGTCGACCGTGAACGGCTTCTGCATGAAGTCGTCGGCCCCGGCAGCCCGCAGGTCGGCGACTTTGTCCATGTCGACCATCCCCGAGATACAGATCACCTTGACTGCTTCGAGCGTGCTGTCGGCCCGGACCCGCTGGCAAACTTCTTTGCCGTTGATGTCGGGGAGCATGATGTCGAGGACGACCAGGTCTGGCCGGAATTCCTTGACGAGCATTCCCGCATCGAACCCGTTGTTCGCCGTCTTGATTTCGAACCGGCCGTCGCGGGCAAATGCGTCGACCATCAGCTCGACCAGTTCCGGATCGTCGTCGACGATCAGGAGCTTTCGTTTGCCGCTTTCCAGGGCGTCGGTCGGAATGCCGTTCTCCCGCATGAACGAGTACAACTCGTTGCGCGGAATTCGGCGAAAGCGGCTCCCCGGCACGCGGAAACCTTTCAGTGTGCCGTTGTCAAAGCAGCGGATGATCGTCTGCTGGCTCACCTTGCAGATCTTCGCTGCCTCACCCGTCGTATAGACTGTCTTCGTTGACATGGCTGCAAACCATCCTTCCCTTACGATGGTTGGACCAACGCATGAAGGCAGCCGGAAGGGATTCCGCGGCCTCCAAACCTCCGTGTTCTGCCACGTCGTCGCTGGTCCCAGAGTCTCTCGGTACAAAAGGGCGGCGCGAAACTCGCAGCCGCTACAGATTCCAAAGCTGCACTAGCCCGCAAGCTTCCGCCGGACTGACCAAACTGGCCGTGTTACCAAGCTTGCCGAACTTCACAACCGGGGGAATTATAGCGGGGCACAGGGGCTCGTCAATACCGATTTTCAGGACGCAAGTTGTTGCCTTGCATCCACTTGCGTCGCACGCGTTGAAACCGCGAGAATTTCGCTCAATCGCGGCATCTGGGGACTGTGCGGGGTACAAACAGCCCGCGTCCGCCGCTTGACAGCGCCGTTTCGCCTGGCAGTTTGACCGGCCCAGCCCCGCAGCTTTCCCAGTCGTTTTTTTCGGAACAAGCCTCACGTCCTGCACAATCCGCAGCCGATAACTCACGCTGAATATCCTCTTGCCCGGAGGGCAGCGGGGCTACTTGCCCGGAGGGCGGCGCGTCAACTCGCCAAGAGAGCGACAGGTCTACCACAAAGGATTGCGGTCATGCTCGTCATACTCAGCGACCTTCACCTGAACGATGGCACCTGCGGGGCGGTCCTGCCTCCAGGCACGATGGATCTCCTGAGTGAGCGGCTGTGCGATCTCGCGTGGCGTGCCAGTTGGCGAGCCGACGGCAGCTACCAGCCGGTCGATCGGATCGACCTGGTCCTGCTGGGCGACGTGCTCGACATCACCGGTTCGCAGCGGTGGCTGGCCGGCGATGCCCGTCCTTGGGGAGATGTCCAGTCGCATGCCGTGAGCGACACGGTGGCCGGCGTCGTCGACGAGATTCTGCGAAAGAACGTCGAAACGATCCGCACACTCCGCTCGCTGGCAACCGAAACCACGATCAGCCTGCCCCCGGCCACAGCCGCAGGCATCCCCGTGCCGGAAGCCGAAGAGTTGCCGGTGGCGGTCTACTCGCATTACATGGTCGGAAACCACGACTGGCCGCTGCACCTCCGCGGGCCGCAGTACGACGTGATCCGCCACAAGGTGACGCACCACTTGGGCCTGGTGACGCCGCACAATAAGCCTTTTCCGCACGAAGCGGCCGAGAGCGACGAACTGCTCGACGCTCTCCGCCGGCATCGCGTGCTCGCCCGCCACGGCGACATTTTCGATCCGCTCAGCTTTGCCGACGAGCGCGATGCCAGCAGCCTGGCCGACGTGCTGTCGATCGAGTTGGTCGCGCGATTCCTGGGACATATTGAGCAGGACTTGGCCGCGGAACTGCCGCCGGCTGCCTGCCGTGCTCTGGCCGAAATCGATCAGATTCGCCCCGTGCTGCTGATCCCGGCGTATCTCGAGGGGATGCTCGAGCGAACCGGCTGCACGCTGGCCCAGCGCAATGCCATCAAACGGGTCTGGGACTACATGGTCGAGCAGCTTCTGCACCTCGACATCGTGCGGAAGTTCGCCGCTGCGAGCCCCGTCGATCTGGTCGATGGACTGGCCTCGGCCCTGAAGTTCAGCCGTCGCGATTCGGCCGATTGGACCGGTCGGACGCTGGCCTGGCTCGCCGAACTGCGGGGAGCAAGCTCGCCGTCGTATGCGATTCACGCCCTGGCCGAGGCCGACTTCCGCAATCGTCGGGCGCGGCACATCGTCTATGGCCATACGCACACGCACGAAATCATGCCGCTCGACGCCAGCCACGCCGACGGCTATGTGCTGAACCAGACGTACTTCAACGCCGGTACCTGGCGGCGGGTCTATCGACCGACGCAGGCCATCCTCGGCGGACACGAGTTCATCGCGGCCGACTGCTTCACCTTGCTCGCCTTTTACCAGGCGGACGAGCGGAGCGGTCGTTCGCACGAGACCTGGAGCGGGACACTGGCTCCGTGCCATGCCGAACCGCCCGCCCGGCAGATTCCGGTCCAGCCGGCTGCCGCGGTGGCCGCCCCGATCCGCGCTCCGCAGTACGCCGGGGGACGCGGGATGGCGATGGCTCGGGGGTATTAAATGACCCTGAGATAGCGACTGCTAGATCCCCAGCGCCCTTCGCTTGTCGTGAATGAACTTCACGTGGTGCGAAAGGTGGCCATTGATCCGGTGCAGCAGTTGCTCGAGCGTTAGCGGGCCCGCTTCGCTGTGTATGCCACAGCGGGCCAGATCGCCTTCCTGGAGCGTTCGCAAGATCTTCGTGACGTGGCTCCGGCACAGGTCGATGAGCTGCAGTTGCTCGGCAAAGTCTCGCCGCTCGTAGGCCAGGCGGGCTGCATATTGCTGCTCGTTGCGCCCTGGCAAGGATGGCTCATCTTCGGCGATGACCGCTGTCAGCCGATCGACGAAGACAATCTCAAAATCAGCCAGGTGGCAAACGACCTCGTGCGTTGACCACGCACCTTCGATCGGTCGGGCGTGCAACTGCTCGGCAGACATCCCGGCTACTGCATCGTGGACCAACTGAGGGCCTGAGGAATAAGCTTCGATCAATTCGTTAAGTGCCACGATGGTCTCCTTGGGAATAGTGAACCATTTGCGATTGCGTAATCTTTCGGTCGCAACACACCCCTTCTCGGTCCTCTCCTGAACTTGGCCAGAGGGATCATCCGCTAGACAAACTTGGGCACCTCAGGTTCCTTGATTTCTTTGAGCAACCGCTGGATGACGTCCTCGGTCGTCATACCTTCGGCCTGGGCCTGAAAATTCGTGCTCAGGCGGTGCCGCAGCACCGGCACGGCGATCTTTTTGATGTCGTCGATCGCCACGCTGAACCGTCCGTCCATCGCGGCCAAGGCTTTACCGCCGTTTAAGAGGAACTGCCCGGCGCGTGGTCCGGCGCCCCAGTCGACGAGGTCCTTCACAAATTGCGGTGCCGTTTCGTCCTTGGGACGCGTGGCCCGCACGATCCGCGAGACGTACTTGATGATGTACTCGCTGACCGCCACCGAGTGGACGAGCTTCTGCAGGTTGACGATCGCCCGGGCGGAGAGAATCTTCCGCACCTCGACCTTCTCGGTCCGCGTGGTCTGCGTCAGGATCTTTTCCTCTTCGTCGGCCGTCGGGTAGCCCACCTTGATGTTGAACATGAACCGGTCGAGCTGCGCCTCGGGCAGCGGGTAGGTCCCTTCCTGCTCGATCGGGTTCTGCGTGGCGATCGTGAAGAACGGGTCGGGGAGTTCAAACGTCTGCCGGCCGACGGTCACTTCGCGTTCCTGCATCGCCTGCAGGAGGGCCGCCTGCGTTTTGGGCGGAGTCCGGTTGATTTCGTCCGCCAGAAGGATGTTCGTGAATACCGGCCCTTCGACGAAGCGAAAGTTCCGTCGTCCCGCCTCGTCTTCATCGAGGACGTTCGTCCCCGTGATGTCGCTTGGCATCAGGTCCGGCGTGAACTGAATCCGCTTGAAGCTCACGTCCAGAATGCGGGCCAGCGTGCTGACCATCAGCGTTTTGGCCAGCCCCGGCACCCCTTCGAGCAGACAGTGCCCGCGGGTAAAGATCGCCGCGAACAATTGCTCGATCACGTCGTGCTGCCCGACGATCACTTTCTGCAGTTCCTGCTGCATCAATTGGCGGTGCTGAGCGAATTCCTGCAGGATGTCGCCCAGCGATTTCGGTCGATTCGGCGCAGTGGACATGGAGTACGAGCGTCCGGGTTGAGGCAAAAATCGAACCAGCCGGGAGCGTAGCCTGCTCTCGCCGCGCTGGCGGTTCGACTTATGATAACGGTAGGGAACAGAGCCGCTCAGCCCGGAGGCCGAGAATATGGGACGCCTTGCCGCGTATCGCCTGGCGATTGCCGCAGCGATTGTATCGATTGCGGGGATTGTCGCTCCGCACGCCGCGCGGGGCGAAGTCACCGCCGCCGAGGTCGACGAATCGATCCGCCAGGGACGCGAGTTCCTGCTAGCCCGCCAGCAGACTGACGGCAGTTGGGGCGAGGACCATCTCTCGCGCGGCGGAGGCGTCACGGCGCTCACGACGCTCGCCCTCCTCAACTGCGGCATGACACGTGACGACCCGCCGATCAAGAAGGCCCTCGACTTTCTGGAAGCGACCGAGGATCCACGGCAGACTTACTCGGCGTCTTTGGCAATCATGGCCTTTGCCCAGGCGGAACCGTCGCAGTATCGCGCGAAGATCGCCAAACTTGCGGCGTTTCTGACCAATGCGCAGCGCAAGAATGCCGCCGGTTGGGCCAAAGGCGGCTGGCGCTACGACGACCGTGACGCCCAGGCCGACAATTCCAATACCCAGTTCGCTATGCTCGCCCTGCACGAGGCCGAGCGCGTCGGCGTCGAGGTCGACGATCAGGTCTGGCGACTGGCGTACAACTACTGGACCCAGCCGGGAATGCAAAACCCCGATGGCGGCTACGGCTATCAGCCGGGGCACGCCTCGACCGGCAGCATGACCTGCGCCGCGATCGCCGCGCTTATCCTGGCCCGCGATCGACTCAGTCCCGGCGACGCGGCGGTGATCGACGGCCGGCTGCAGTGCTGCGGCAACCAGGTTCCCGCCGAATCGCTCGACGGAGCGCTGCAGTGGATGGTCAAACATTTTTCCGTCAGCCGCAATCCGAGCAACGACCCGATCGGATCGGCCAGTTGGGTGCTGTATTACCTGTACGGAATGGAGCGCGTCGGCCGCATGTCGGGACAGCGACTCCTCGGCGATCACGACTGGTATCGCGAGGGGTGCGAGCACCTATTGGCCCAGCAACGGGCCACGCTCAACGGCAGCTTTAAGGGAGGCCACTTCGAGAACGACCCGGTCGTCGCGACTTCGCTCGCGCTCTTGTTCCTGGGGAAGGGACGGCGGCCCGTGGTCATCTCCAAGCTGCAGCATCAGCCCGATCCGCTGGGGGGCTCGCTCGATTGGGACCATCATCGCCGGGCCATTCAACACCTGACGATGCGGGTCGAAAAGAACTGGCGGCAAGACCTGTCGTGGCAGACGATCGATATCCGCAAAGCCAAGTCGGCGGCCGATTTCCTGGAGACACCGGTTCTCTTCATCAGCGGCAGCGATGGGCTCGCCCTGGCCGCCGAGCAGAAGTCCAACCTCAAAGCGTATATCGAAAACGGAGGTTTTCTGTTCGTCGAAGCGTGCAATGGCAATGGCTGCGTCGGCGAGCAATTCGACCGCGATTTTCGGGCGCTGATGAAAGAGCTATTTCCCGACAGTCCGCTCCGCAAACTGCCACCGGATCATGCCGTGTGGTATACGCAGGAAAAGGTCGATCCCAAGCACTTGCCGCGCGATCCGGAGTTCTGGCTGTGGGGACTCGATGCCTGCTGCCGGACGAGCGTGATCTACTGCCCGCGGAGTTTGTCCTGCTACTGGGAACTGGCCCATCCGCATCGAGCGAGCGCCTTGCCGCCGGCGATCGCCTCCGAGGTGGAGGCGGTGCTGCGGATTGGCGTCAATGTAGTGTCGTACGCCACGAATCGCGAGCTGAAAGCCAAGCTTGATCGACCGCAGATTGCGGTCAGCATTCCCGGCGGACCATCGCTCCGCGGAGCGCTGATCGTGCCGAAACTGAGCCACGGCGGCGGGCCCGACGACGCCCCGAATGCACTCAACAACCTGCTCGGCGTGATGGAGCAGCAACTCCGAATGCGGGTCGACTACCAGCGGCGAATGATCGCTCCGGGCGACGAGAAGCTGTTCGATCACCCGCTCCTCTTCCTGCACGGCCGGCGGAGTTTTTCATTTACGCCCACCGAGCGGAAGGCGATCAAAGACTATCTCGACCGAGGCGGCTTTCTGTTTGCCGACTCGATTTGCGCCAGCAAAGAATTCGCCGATGCGTTCCGCGCCGAACTCAAGGCGATCTACCCCGAGGCTTCGTTCACGAGGATTCCGCCGAGCCATCCGATGTTCAGCGAGGAGTTCCTCGGCTTCAACCTGCAAAGCGTCACGCTCCGGGATCCGACGATCCGCACCGAGGACGACCCGCTCGAAGCCCGGCTCGTGAAGACCACGCCGCTCCTCGAAGGGCTCGAAGTCGACGGCCGCTATGTCGCGATCCTGTCGCCGTACGATATTAGCTGCGCACTCGAGAAAGGGGCGTCGCTCGAATGCAAAGGTTACACGCAGCAAGATGCCGCCCGCGTGGCCGCAAATGTGATCCTGTACGCGCTGCAGCAGTAACTCCGCGGAACAATCGCGAAATTCGCCCGCCTGGCGATTGTTGCTCGCCCACCGCTCAAAAATTCTCTTTCAGGCCATGCCGCCGATAACGAATGTTGCGCGGGTTCATCGAGTGCCCCCAGCTGATCTCTTCGACTGGCACACCGAACGCACTGGCAATCCGCTGGCGATCCTCGGGACTGGGAGTCCAGCGCCCTTCGGCGATCGCGGCCACGCGCGACGCGGGAAGACCCGCCCGCTCGGCGACGTCTTCGATCGCGTACTGGGTTAACTCGAGCAGGTGCTCCACCGTCCTCATCGTCAATTCTCCGGGGACCAACACTCGCCCTGTGATTTTCTGCCGCAACTCGGCACGATGCAAGCATTGCCGGCGCCGCGTTGCACTGATACTTCCAACCGCGCAAGATGAATTCCGATGCCGCCGCGAATCTATCTCGACAATGCCGCTACGAGTTGGCCGAAGCCGGAGCGAGTTTATCGCGCCGTCGACGACTATCAGCGCCGGCTCGGTGCCCCTGCCGGCCGCGGCACCTACGCCGAAGCGTCCGAAACCGAGCGGCTGGTTAGTTCCTGCCGGCAACGGCTTAGCCGGTTCGTTGGGGGCAGCGAGCCCCGCCGGGTGATCTTTACGTATAACGGTACCGACTCGCTGAACCTGGTTCTGCACGGCGTGTTGCGCCCCGGCGATCATGTCGTGACGAGCGTCTGCGAGCACAATTCGGTCCTGCGGCCGCTACGGTTCCTGGCCGAACACCGCGGTATCGAAACGACTTACGTTCCCTGCGACAGCCGAGGCCAGGTTGACCCCGACCAGTTTCGCCAGGCCCTGCGGCCAGCGACGCGACTGTTCGCCTTGGTGCATGGATCAAACGTCACCGGCGCGATTCAGCCGGTCGCCGAAGTGGGCCGGATCGCCGCCGAACAAGGGCTGTTGTATCTGGTCGATGCGGCACAAACCTTGGGCTACTGGCCGGTCGATGTGAAACCGCTTGGTTGCCACTACCTGGCCGCACCAGGACACAAAGGGCTCCTCGGCCCCCTCGGAACGGGACTGCTCTATGTCGCCGACGGCGCAGAAGAGTACCTGCAGCCGCAACGTCAGGGAGGCACCGGCACCCGCAGTGACGAGGACGTCCAGCCGGCTTCACTCCCGGATCGTTACGAATCGGGGAATCTCAATGTCCCAGGAATCGTGGGACTCGAAGCCGGGCTCACCCATTTGGCTGAAACGGACTTAAGCCACGAAGCCGCGCGCCTCGCGGAACTCACACGGGCGCTACTCGCAGGACTGGCAGACCTCCCGGGTGTGACGGTGTACGGTCCGCCCGCCGAAGCGCCGCGCCTTCCGGTCGTCAGCTTGAATGTGGCGGGCTTTGCCCCGCAAGAGCTCGCGGCTCTGCTCGACGCCCAGTGGTCGATTCAGTCGCGAGCCGGAATCCACTGCGCGCCGCGGATGCATGCCGCCCTCGGAACGGCGCCACAGGGAACGCTGCGGCTGAGTCTGGGACACTTCACCACGAGTGACGATGTGTCGGCAGCGATCGCCGCGATTACCGATGTCGCCAGCAGCACGTGATGTCTTTGAGACCTCGCTAGCGATCGCCTGCGCGAAAACCTTGTCCCGGCGCAATCCCCCCGGTAGGATTGGAAGTCTCACATCCGGACCGGCAATTCAGGGGCAGGTCCGGAGTCACCGCCGGCTCATCGGTGGTGAACCTGAGGAGGTCTTGTGCCATGGTGCAAAGTCACCGGCGGTGGCTCGTGGCTGGCGGGCTGCTGGCGTTGTGTTGGTTCGGCCAGCCGGCGGCCGCGCAAGAGAACCCGGCTAAAGCGGCTGTCGTCAAACTCCTCACTGTGGGCTGGTCAACGACGCCTCAAGCCCGCACGGCTGCCGACGAGCAGTACAAAGTCGTGCGACAACACGCCGGCGATCATCCGATCGCCCTCTCGGCGTCGCTCCTGGTCCTGCTTCAGCAGCGCCGTTACGACGAGGCCGCCAAACGGACCGATGAACTGCTCGAAAAGTCGCCTGGAGATCTGACCGCGCTGCGCGCCAAAATCTGGATCGCGATCGTGCTGAAGGAGTTCTCCGCCGCGCTATCCGCAGCCGAAAACTTGAGCGAGCAGCTGGCTGCCGCGCCGCCGAAGAACGAAGTCGAACAGGCGTCGCACGACGAGTTGCTCGGCTTCCTCGGGCGGGTGTACGGCTTCCTCGGCGGTGCTGCGGCCGAATCGGTGAGCCAGGATGAACGGAAAGCGTCGGAGCGCCGCGTTCTCGAGCGGATTGCCAAGGATCGGCGGCCGATCTTTGAAGAGGCCCGCGACGGCGCGGTCGCTAAGTTCCTCGAACTGACCGGTGCGCAAGACGAACAGCGCGAACTCGCCGCCGCGTCGTTGGCCGCGGCCAAGGACGAAACGCTGAAAGATGTTGCGGCGGAAAAGCAGGCCATTGCCGACCGGGCGGCGGAACTCGATTCCCGGCGCGACAAACTGAATGCCGAATTGAAGCAAGAACTCGAGGAGATTGCCCGCGAGGATCAGCCGCTCGTGCAGGAGTACACGCGGCTCGATGCGCGGGCCGGAATCCTGAATCGCGACCTGCTGCGATTGGACCTCGAGGTTCGCCAACTCGAATCGGACGCCTCCCGCGAGAACGACCCCGCGCTTCGGCAACAGTTGCTCCGCGAGGCCGATCGCCTGGCGTTGATTGCTTCGGGAGTCCAGAACGACCTGCTGGCGTTGAATCGACTGGCCGATGGGGTCCGGGCGCAGCGCGCGGCTTTGCTGGTCCGGCAGCAGAAGGCTCAGGCTGCGGCTGCACAAACGACCAACCGCTTGGCGCAGGAAAGGCGAGATCTGGCCCAGCGCGAAAAGCGCAACGAAGCCATCGGGACACGGGTCGCGCGGACCAAGGCCACGCCGCCCAGCACGGTGCGGGCCCTCGCCGCCCAGGCCACCGCCTTCTCAACCTACGACCAGTTCCCCCTGGAGGTCGCCCGGAACAAGCTGCTCGAACGAGTCCGCTGACCCTCCCGAAATTGCCGAAGGATCGCCGGAAAGGCATTCGTCTGCCTGGTCCCTGGTGGGTCAAGGCGGAGGATCCAGGGCCAGTTTTTCTCGACTGACTTGCTGCTCTGGTCGCCGGAGAATTGTCGCAAGTGTTTGTACAACCACAGCTTGCGCGATATTGAGGTCCGACCGGCACGCGAGGTGCTCCAGGATCATGGGTCGAACGACCCTGACCCTGAGGAGGATGTGCCATGACATTTGTGGAATTTCTGCTGCTATTGGTGATTGCCGGAATTTGCGGATCGATCGCCCAGGCGCTGGTGGGCTTTTCCCGCGGCGGCTGTCTGGTTTCGATTGCGCTCGGATTTGTGGGCGCCCTGCTCGGAACGTGGCTGGCCCGCCAAGTGGGCCTGCCCGACTTGCTGACCGTGCAACTAGGAGACAAGGCGTTCCCGATCGTCTGGTCAATCATCGGGGCGGCACTCTTTGCCGCGATTCTCGCCCTGCTGACGCGTCGGCCGGTGCGGACCGGCGTCTAAAGCGGATGTCGCGTCCTGAGTTGGCCATGCGTGCCCGGTCATTGGGGTTTCTCGCCACGACGAGGAATCTGGCCCGTTCTGCCTACCTTTGGTAGGATCGCGGGCTTATTCACGCTTTTCCGCGGGAAACCGCGGAATTCCTGGAGGCCCCTGCGCTTTCGATCGCTCGGGTGAACATTCCTCTGGGAATCCCGTCCCTGGATGAGCACCCCACTTGCGCCGTCCGACTCGCCACGCCCGATTTATGAAGACCGACGAAATTCGCGAAAAATATCTTGCCTTTTTTGAGTCCAAGGGGCACACCCGACAGGCCAGCGATGTGCTGGTGCCGCGGTGGGATCCGTCGGTCTTGTTCACGCCCGCAGGCATGAATCCGTTCAAGGATCACTTCCTGGGGAAGGTGAAGCTCGACTTCACGCGGGCTACGACTTGCCAGAAGTGCCTGCGGACGGGCGACATCGACAACGTGGGGCGGACCGCCTACCACCACACGTTCTTCGAGATGCTGGGCAATTTCAGCTTCGGCGACTACTTCAAGAAGGACGCGATCCACTGGGCCTGGGAACTCCTCACCGACAAGAAGTGGTTCGGCCTGAATCCCGATCAACTGAGCGTTACCGTCTATCTCGACGACGACGAAGCCGCCAACATCTGGCATAAGGAGATTGGTCTGCCCACCAGCCGGATCGAGCGGATGGACGAGGCCGATAACTTCTGGCCGGCGAGTGCTCCGAGCCAGGGGCCCGACGGCGTCTGCGGCCCGTGCAGCGAGATTTACTTTCACCCTGCGGGATCGAAGAAATCGGTCGAAATCTGGAACCTCGTGTTCACGCAGTTCAATCGCGTGGGCGATCCGCCGAACAACCTGCGGCCGCTGCCGAGCAAGAACATCGACACCGGGATGGGCCTTGAGCGGATGGCCGCCGTGATGCAGGGGGTCGATACGAACTACCACATCGACACGCTGCGGCCGCTCGTCGAAGCGGCCGGCGAGGTGTGCGGCACAAAGTACGATCCGGCCGACGATAGCGGCCGCCGGCTGCGGCGGATTGCCGACCACGTGCGAGCCTGCACGTTCGCCATTCACGAGAACGTCCTGCCGGGCCCCAACCGCGAGAAGTACGTGATTCGCCGGCTCTTGCGCCGGGCCGTGCTCGACGGTTATCAGATGGGCCTGCGCGATCCGTTCCTGTTCCAGCTCGTGCCGGTCGTCGCCCAGATGATGAAGGCGATTTATCCGGAGCTGGGCGACACGATTGAGCGCGTGCAAAAGGGGATTAAGGCCGAGGAGACGACGTTCTTCGGCACGGTCGGCGCGGGGCTCGCGCGGATCAACAAGATGTTCGAGGAGATGAAGGCCGCGGGGCGGGTGATTGTTCCCGGCCAGGAAGCCGCCGAGCTGTATACGACCTACGGCGTTCCGCCGGAGATGGTCGAGACGATGGCGGCTGAGCTGAACGTGGCGTTCGACTGGGACGGCTATCGGCAAGCGATGGAGGAGCACGGCGAGAAGTCGGGCAAGATTGCCGAAGTCGTCTTTAAGACCGGCCCGCTCGAAGCGCTAAAGAAGGCGCTCAAGCACACCGAGTTTCTCGGTTACGACACGACCGAAGCCGAGGCCGAAGTGCGCGGCATCATTGCCCAGGAGCACCTGCTCGATTCACTCACCGAGGTCGGGCACGAGAACGCCGTGCAGGTGGTCCTCGACCGCTCGCCGTTCTATGCGGAGTCGGGCGGCCAGGTCGGCGACACGGGCACAATCGTCGGCGACGGTTTTGAGTTCAATGTCACCGACACGCAGAAGGACGGCGACCTGATCGTCCACTCCGGGCATCTTGTGAAGGGGACGATGAAGGCCGGGGCCAAGGTGACCGCCCGCGTCGACGAGCGGCGCCGCCAGGGAATTCGCCGGGCTCACTCCGCCACGCACATCCTGCACTACGCCCTGCAACGCGTGCTCGGCAAAGATGCGCACCAGATGGGCTCGAAGGTCGAAGAGGATTGGCTCAGGTTCGACTTCGGCAATCCGTCGCCTGTCGAAGCTGAGCAACTCGTCCAAATCGAGCGCGACGTGGCCGAGAAGGTCGCCGCGGCTGAGCCGATTGCCGCCAAATTCGTTCCGCTCGCCGAGGCTCGCACCGCCGGGGCGATGATGCTGTTTGGCGAGAAATACCCCGACCCGGCCCGCATGGTGAGCATGGGGACATTCAGCAAGGAGCTGTGCGGCGGGACGCACCTGACGAGCACCGGCGACGTCGGAGCCCTCGAAATCATCGCCGAGGAAGGGGTCGCCGCGGGGACGCGGCGGATCACCGCCCTGACCGGGGCCAAGGCCCAGGAGCACATTGCCCAGACGCAGGCGGCGCGCGACCTGAAGAAGGCGATTGCCGGCGGCGGCAAGACTCCCGACGATCCGGCTCCTGTCGTGAGCGCTAAGACCGACCAGCGGCCGGATGCGTCGCAGATTAAGAGCGCCCTTCGCGACGCCGCGCGGGCGCTCAACGTCGCCCTGTTCGACGCGCCCGGCCGCGTCGTGGCGATGCTCGCCGAAGTGGAAGAACTCAAGCGGCAGCTGGCGAATCGGGCGGCAGCCGGGGCGCTCTCGGCCGACACACTGCTGGCCGGCGCCGAGCAGATTGCCGGGGCGACGGTCATTGTCGCCGAAGCGCCGAGCGCCAATTCGAACGTGATGCGGCAGCTCATCGATCAGATTCGCAAAAAGGTGAGCCCGAGCGCCGTGTTTCTGGCGACGACCGAGGGAGCCGACAAGGTGGTCCTCGTGGCGGGCGTTTCGCGCGAGCTGGTCGACAAGGGGGTGAGTGCCGGCAACTGGGTCCGCGACGTGGCCCCCGTGGTCGGCGGCGGCGGCGGCGGCAAACCCGACCTCGCGCAGGCCGGCGGCAAGGACGCGGCGAAGCTGCCGGAGGCCCTCGCCAAGGCCCGCGCTGTCGCCCGGCAGATGCTCGGCGCGTAGGTGTTGGCTACTCGGCCGTCGACATGTGCGCCGCAATCGCCGCGGACATCGCCAGGCGGTGGTCCTTTTGCCAGGGCGGACCGAGCGTCGCGCCGGTGTCGTCGAGCAATGCGTCGATCGACGGAATGCCGAGCACTTGGGAGGCGTCGGCGTTCACTTGCTTGGGATCGTACCACGCGACCCGCCAGCCGCGGTCGCGCGCCGCCTGTGCCAGCACGTCGCGATACATCACGCCATCAGCGGCACACTGTGCCTGATAGCTCGTGATCCGCTCGGCAATGGTCGGCGGCAGCGGCGGATACCGGCGGAGGGCAATTCCGGTGATCGTTGCCGACACGGAGGTCGCGAGCGACTCCAGAGCCGCAGTCGCACAAGTGAGCGCTGACTCGCGGACCTGCTCGACGAGCGCAATCGCCTCGCGAAGCGGCAGCGA
>JALORD010000335.1 GCA_025459145.1 Pirellulaceae bacterium
CTTCTCGTACCGCCCGTCGCCGTCGGTATCTTCCAGGACGCGGATCGAGTCGCGGCCCGGCTTATCGAGCGGCGCGGCATACGGATACTCGACCGAGCAAGTGAGCCAGATCCGCCCTCGCTCGTCGAACGCCATATTGAGCGGCTTCTGAATATCGGGCTCCGCCGCGACCAGATTGATCTCAAAACCGGGGGGCAGCTTAAACGCCTTCTGCTCGTCGGCGGGACTGAGCCAGGGCGTCGTGCGCACGCCGGCGGCGAAGGGGTCTTCCTGGGCAGGGTTGTCTTGGGCTGCGCAAGGGGACGGGGGACAGAGGACGGGGGGGGCACCGGCGACAAGCGCAAAGAGGATTGCGACTGTCAGCCTGGGGAGGGCGAGGCGGAGAGGCATAGCGTGCGGAATAATCAGGTCTGAGAGAGGTCAAGTACAAGGACTTTGCTATCGTACCAACCCGCTGCCGGCGATGCGCGGCGCCGGTCGAAGTTGCCTCGGCTTTTCGCGGCAGTACGTCGCCGTGGGAGGGACCAATGCCTCTCCATGCGATACTGCTGTCTTCCTCCGCGCACTCCGCGGCTTCGCGTGACATTTGCCGGATTCCGCATTGATTTTCGCGCGGAGGCGCGGTGGCGCGGTGGCGCGGAGGAGATGAATGAGGGCGCAACGACGGGTCTTCCGCCGTACTTGGCCGCCGAGAACTGTCGACCCTCGTTGTCTGAAATTGCTGCGTGAGATCTGGGGAGCCGTGTAACAACCCTGCCTTCTGTAGACATAGAATGAGGCGGGTCGCCGCGGTTCAGCTTGCGTCTGCCGCGTAAAGCCCGTTGATTCATGGAGCCTGTTGAGTGCCGCATGGCAGAGTGTGGGTCAGGTCGATGTTTTTGGATTGGCGCTAGTGTGCCTCGTGCGCGGCTTGTTTTCGCGCTCGCGTGGCTGCTCGTCGGTTGGCCACTGGCGACCCGGGCCGAACCGCCGCGGTTTGTGGGGATGCTGGCCGATGGGCGGCGGATCGAGGGGCAGCGGCTGTCGGATTGGCACGATCGGAACGCTCAGCCGCGGCTTGATGGACAGATGCTCCTGGAGGGGCAGAACGCGTTTCGCTGGCTGCGTGATCGCTCGCAGCCGCTGGCCGATTTGCCTGCGTCGTACATCGAGTTTCACGGCGGCGACCGGCTGCCGGGAGCGGTGATCGACTATCGCTCGGGGGAAGAGGCGTACTTCGATCCGGCCCCGCCGCACCTGGTCGTGCGCTCAGCGCAAGGTTTCGAGCCGCCCGAGAATCGGCCGGTGAGCGAGATTCGCGTGGCCCTGCCATCGGTGCGGCGAATCGTCTGGCAGCGCCGCGGCCGGCAGCCGTATCGGCCCGGGACGGCGCTCTTTGCCGATGGTCGCGAAGTGGCCTATCGGGCGATTCGCTGGAGCAGCGGGCAGGTGCATCTGCTCCTGGCCGACGCGACGAGCCAGCGGATTGCCTGGACCGATCTGGCCGAATTGCATCTGCCGGCAGCTGATCCGTGGAACGCCCACTGGGACGAACTGGCAGAACTGGCAGCCGGGCCGAAGTCGCGGCTATACCAGATCGAAGCGACGAGCGGCCTGGTGGCCACCGCGTCGCTCGACCGGCTCGCACCGCGGTTTGAGGGGAACTCATCCGATCCCGATCGCTGGGTGCATGGCGTGCAGCCCGCCTGGAGTCTCGACATCCTGTGGGTGCCGTGCCGCGAGATCGTGATGCGCCGCTCCTGGTCGCCGCACGAAGTGCCGCTGTCGCGGATCGCCCCGCGCGAGGCTGTGACCAGTTCCGTGCGCGGCGCGATCGAACAGAACCGAAGCAGCCTGGGCGGTCCCCTGCGGAGTCAGCAGCTCGATTTTGGTTGGGGGCTGGGAGTGCATGGGGCGAGCCGGCTGGTGTTCGACCTGCCGGCGGCGGCGAGCAGCTTTCGGACGCAAGTTTGTCTCGACCGCGCGGCGGGACCGGGGGGATGCATCGCGCCGCGGGTGTGGCTGGGAGAGCCCACGGGAAGTCCACTCTGGCAAAGCGGACCGCTCGTCGGGAGTGCGCAGGTGGCGGATACGGGCAACTTGACGCTGCCGGCGGTTGCGACGGCCTCGGCGAACGAGTCTGCGGCTGCGAGCGATGCGACGCGGCGAACGCTCGTTCTCGAGATCGATCCGCTGGCGTTGAACCGGCCGGCGAGGGCCGATCCGCTCGATATTCGCGATCATGCCGACTGGTGCGATCCGCTGCTGGTGCTGGATGGGCCGGCGGTCGAGCGGGAGTTGGCCGCGCGATTGACGAAGCGCTTTGCAGCGTTTCGCGGCTGGACGCTCGCGGCGCAAACCGCGGCCAGCGGCGGCCAGCCCGCGCCGGAGGTGACGCTGGTCCGCAACGAGCGGCTCGCGCCGCCAGGAACCTTTCACCCGGCAATGCGGACCGAGTTGCAGCCGCTCGTGCTCCGGCGATCGCTCGCAGTTGGCGAGGACGACCAGTGGCTCGTGATTGCGGCGACGCGGCCGCCCGTAGGGGGCAAGGTCCCGAAGCTCGAAGTGCGGATCGGCGGCGAGCCGGTGGCCGAGTTCGCCGTCCCCGAGCGGCAGCATGATCGGGACGAGAATCGTCCGCTCGCCATTTCACTCGTGCCCTATCGCCGCGATCCGCCGCAGACGATCGATGTCGAGCTGCGCCAGTTGGCCGAGTCTGGCGCCGCACCGGTCGAGTACCGGGCGATCGAAGTGACGAGCCAGCAGCCGACGCTGTATTGTCTGTTCGACGAAGAGGGGAACTTCGCGCCGGTTGATCGGGTTCCCGAGACGGGCGGTACTGCAAACGTGGCTGCAGCGGCGACGCTAGTCGACGACGACCGGCATCACGGCCGCCGCGCGCTGCGCGTCGCGCCGGAGGGTGAAGTGCGAAGCGACCTGGCCGAGCCGATTCGGATTCGCGAGCGGCCGGCGTGGGGCGAGTACCGCTTTATCCGGTTTGCGGTGCGGAAGCTGGGACGCGGCCAGGCGTCGCTGGCGCTCGAAACGCGCGATTTGCGGGAGGAGCCGGTGCGGTACGATATCGGCCGCGGAAAGCCGTCGTTCGGCGGGGCCAAGCGAATCTACAACGATCAGCCGCCCGAACACTGGATCGTGATGACGCGCGATCTGTTCGCTGATTTTGGCAACGTGGATGTAACGGGCCTGCGGCTCGGCACGCTCGGCGGCGAAGGGGCGCTGTTCGACCACGTGTACCTGGCCCGCGGGCATCACGATCTCGACCAGATTCCGGCAGCTCCTTCGGCCGCACTAACCAACGCCGCGGCGCAACTCGAGTCGATGAAACCGCTGATCGAGCGCGCCCTGCCCGCGGTGGTGCGGATCGAGCTGGACGACGGGCGCACGGCGGCCGGTACGATTATCAGTTCGGCCGGTGAGATCCTCACGGCTGGGCATTTTGTCGGCGGTCCGGGACGGACGGCGCGGGTGCTGCTGGACGACGGCCGCGAACTGGGGGCCAAGACGCTCGGCGTCAGCCGAGAGTTCGATCTGGGGCTCGTCCGGATCGAGCCGCCCGGAGAGTTCCGCAAGCTCGACCTCGACGCGCCGGACCGCTTGCCGCAGCACGAGCTGCTGCTGGCGATCGATGCGCCGCGCGGCGTAGCGGAACAGGTTCCTGTGAGAAGCGAGCCAACGACGTCCCAGTCGCGAGCCGCAGTTGTCGCGCTGCGGCGAGTGTTTCGCAGCACAGTCTGGACCGATCTGGTGCGCGACGAGTGGCTCGCCGGCGGCCCCTTGCTCAATCGCGACGGGCGGGTGATTGCCGTGCAAAGCCGGGTGAGCCAGTTCGGCGGCGTCCTGGCGATGCGATTCGACGAGGCCCACCGGCACCTCGATCGTCTGCGGCAGGGAGAAGTGTTCGGCCGGTGGCCGCTCGGCGCGGAACCGGAACTCGGTTGCACGGGGCAGGCGACGCCGGAAGGATTTGCCCTCGATAGCGTGGCGCCACCGGGCCCGGCCGCAGCGGCGGGACTCGCCGCCGGAGATGTGCTCGTGAAGCTAGCCGATCAGCCGTTGGCCGGACGGGCCGACCTTGGCCCGCTGCTCGCCGAGCGCGACGCGGGGGCCGAGTTCGTGGTCGACTATCTGCGGCGGGGGGAACCGCGGCAAGCGCGCGTAAAGCTTGCGCCGCGGGTGCCGTAGTCGAGATTCGAGCGACCGCACGACTGCAGTCAACTCGCCTGCGCGTCGGGCTCGTCGCTGCTGCTGAAGAAGGGGATCTTCTCGCCCTCGTCGGCGTGCATCATGAACGCCAGCCGCTGCAGGGTGGTCAGAATTTGCGATTGCTCCCAGGCGGGGAGTCGATTGAGCTGCGTGGTGAACTCATCGCGCAAGAGCGGCGGCGCTTTCGCTTCGGCCGCGGCGCCAGTATCCGTCAGTTGGACGCGAAAACTCCGTTTGTCGTTTTCGTCGCGAGCGCGTTGAATCAGCCCCCGCTGCTCGAGGCGCTGCAGGATGCCGGCCATCGTCTGCGGGCTGAGGTGCAGGGCCTCCGCCAGCTCCGAAGGGGTCGAAATACTGCGCCGGGCCAGTTCGCGCATCGTGCCGATCTGGGGCGCGGAAAGACCACACTCGCTCAGCAATTGGCGCGAGTAGGTATCGATCGCTTGGGCAATCTGCCGCAAAGCGGCAATGATCTCGTCTTGTTGGGACATCGTCGTTCCACGACCGGTGCTCCCCAAGCGTCGGATACGTGATTGCGCCGAGTAGAATTTCCACAGCGGCAATTGTCAAGTCGAGCCCGACCGCAATTGCCGCGGCTGCGGGCAAAGAACCCGCCGCAAGTTGGGCTATGACGAGGTGGATTGGATCATTCGCGCCAATTCACGCCTCGAAACGGGCTCGCACCCCGACGCGTCACAAGCTGTTGCCGCCGACGGGCAGACTAGCGTTGATAAACGTGCACGCCGCGGAACGGCGGCACTGCCCGGTGCAGGACGACCGGGGCCCGCCGCGTATGAACGACCTGTCCGCGGCCGCCGGCCGACTGCCGTGCTTCGGCGGCAACCGCGCTGACCGCCAAGAGACCAAGGCTGAGTGCCAGAACGAAGGAACGCATGGTGCAAACTCCTGTGAAATTCGAGGTGTCGAACTATGTCGGCCGGTGCCGCAACGATTCGTAAGCAAGGCTCGTGCCGATTCGGCTGGTAGCGGGGATGCGGCTGGTAGGGCCGGATCGAGCGGCTCCCCTGGACCTGCGATGGGAAAGCCGTGTCGGAGCAAGGCTAGGGCGCAAGAGGTCCGTCGGCAAACGGAGGCTAGTTGGATCGAGAGGATTTTTCCGCGAAATCCAGCTGAAACATCAATCGCGTTCCGAGCGAACGGGCGATTGTTTCCAGCGTGGTGATCGTGGGATTGAGATTCTGCCCATTCTCGATACGGCTGAGGGCGCCTTGTCGATCCCGCTGCGGCGGGCGACGTCGGCCAGCGACAATCGCTGGTGTTTGCGGGCCGACTTCAAGGCTGCCGCCAGTTCGAGCATCATGAACAATTCCGGCTGCGGAATGGGTTTCCTGTATTCACCGCTGGCGACGAGCGACTCAAGCGACGGCCGCTCGCGTTGGAATTTCTCGCGAGTTCGCTTCGTTCGGACGCTCAGCTTCGGCATGTGAAAGTTCACAGTTCGTAAGTTTCAATCAATCAGATGCTGTTGGCAATAAACTGATAGTAATGCGCCCGCAAAACTACCCACGCCAAGGCTAAGGGAATGGAGATTGCCGCGCCGGTTCGTGCTCCACTCGTCACGGCGGAGAAGAACCCGCCGACAAACACCCCGGCGACCGTGCCGCCGATTGCGAGAATCAACCACTCGATGACCATCGGTTTCAACGGGAACGCGACCCAGTCGAAGTCCGAAAATGAGGGGTAAACGCGATACAGAGCGAGAAAAATGGCGAGGCACGTCACCTGTCGAAACAAGAACTCCAACGAAAACGTCGCCTTGCTACCCAT
>JALORD010000694.1 GCA_025459145.1 Pirellulaceae bacterium
AGGGCGGACTTCGAGCGGCAGGACGCAGCCGGCTGCGCCCAGGAATGTGCAGTCGCCATCGGGCTGTTTCTTCAGAACCCGCCGCGTGCCGTTCGGCTGGAATACGGCGTCGCGCCAGACGGGGTCGTCGTCCTGGTCGGCGTAGTCCGGGTTGTGGGCTGGGCGGAACTCGTGAAAGTCGCTGCGGCCCGTGTGGCTTTCGATGCGGGCGACATCACCAAGCGTCACGAAGATTTCCGTCGTCTGGCAGCAGGTCTTCATGTGCCGGGCGCAGCGGACGCAGAGGAATTCGGAGGTCGACATGGGGTCGGGAGTGCTGGTAGCTAGTGGAATGAGTTCGGCGCAGGCCTCCTGACCTCACCGATAGGTCGGACCGGAGGACTTACGGGCGTGCACCCGTTGGGGAGACCTGCGGTCGGCGAATGGGCGGGGTCGGAGACCCGCGCCCAACCAGTGGGCTGGTGGCTTGTGAAATATGGCAGACTTTGCCGCCGGTTTGCACTACACTCGCGGGGAAGGCGATCGATTGGAATGCAATCTGACGAGCGTGGGACGATTCGATGGCGAACATACGAGTGGCAGTCACGGCAATCCTGGCGGTGGCAGTTGTCAGCATGAATTCTGGCACCGCTGCCGATTGGCCGCAGTGGCGGGGTCCTGAAGGGACCGGGATCAGCTCCGAGAAGGACCTGCCGATCGTCTGGCACGAGAAACGGGGGATCGTCTGGAAAACGGAATTGCCCGAGTGGGGCACGAGCACGCCGGCGATCTGGCAGGACGCGATCTTTGTGACGTCGCAGAACGACCAGGGGGAGCTTTTGCTGCTTCGCCTCGCGAAGAAGACTCGCCTCGCGAAGAAGACAGGCGAGATCGTCTGGACGCGGGTCGTCGGGCAGGGGGAAGCAGTCCGTGAGGCTCCCAAACGCTCGACGCAGAAGTTCCATCAGTTGCACAACCTGGCGAGCCCTTCGCCCACAACCGACGGCCGTTACGTCGTGGCCCACTTCGGCAACGGCGACCTCGCCGTTTACGACTTTGATGGGAAACAACTGTGGAAGCGGAATTTGCAGGAGGACTACGGCGTTTACAGCATCTGGTGGGGACACGCCAATAGCCCGGTGCTATTTGGCGATCTGGTGATTTCCGTCTGCATGCAGGATTCGCTCGCAGATTTGCGCGATGCGCCGGTCGAAAGCTACCTCGTCGCCCATGATGTCCGCAGCGGGCAGGTCCGCTGGAAAGTGCCGCGGATGACTGGGGCCAAATCGGAAGAAGGCGATTCGTACACGACGCCGCTTCTCGCCAAACTCGGCGGCGCCGAGCAGCTCGTGGTCATGGGGGGCAATCAGCTCGACGCGTACGACCCGGCGAGCGGTCGGCAACTCTGGTTCCTGCCGGGCCTCGTTGGCGGACGCACTGTAACGGGTCCGACGATTGCCGGCGACGTGATCTACACCACGCGCGGCCTGCGCGGTCCCTTGGCCGCAATCAAACCGACAGGCACGGGCGAGCAGAGTCCCCGGAGCATCCTATGGACGCATAGCGAAGGGACGCCCGATACGTGCAGCCCTGTAGTCTGGGGCGAACTCTTGTTTGTCGTCGCCGACGATGGCATCGCCCGCTGCTTTGAAACCCAAAGCGGCCACCTGAAGTGGCGCGAGCGGCTGAAGGGCAAGTACAAAGCCTCGCCGATCGCTGCCGAGGGGCGGATCTTCTTCCTGAACACCGAGGGACTGGCGACGGTCGTCTCGGCCTCGCCGCGATTCGATAAGCTCGTCGAGAATCAACTCGACGACGCAACGCTTGCCTCGCCTGCCACGAGCGATGGGCAGATTTTCATTCGCGGCAGCAAGCACCTGTATTGCATCGGGCGGTAAGGCCGAAAAACCTCGCCCCTGCGCACTCCCACGGAGAGCGAAAGTCGATTGCCGAGCTATTTGTTGCGGAGCGATTCAAGGGCGGCGTTGACTTCCCCGGGCTGGCCCGCGACCACATGCGGCTTAAGAGCCTGTTCGAGGAGCAGCACGAATTGTGGATCGCGCTCGCCCGCAGGAGTCGCCGCCACAAGTTTTACGAGCTTCACGAGCGGCTCAGGCTTGGCGGTTCCCAGGCGGGCCAGTGCCCGCGCGGCGGCCAGCTGCACCTCCGACGAAGCCTGTGGGTGAGTCGCCAGCCAATCGGCGACAACATCGGCCTTGAGCGGCGGCGTGAGATGCAGATTTCCGTACGCCGCGAGAATTCGCGACTGCACCGAGCTATCGAGCTTGCTGAAAAAGCCGGCCTCGTCCTTGATCAGCCGCTCGACGAAACTTGCTAACTCGCGGGTTCGCATTCCCTCGGCGGTCGCGGCGACGAATTGCTTCAGCCGGAATCGCTCGGCTGGCTCGGGATTGGGGTCGACCAGGGCCACTTCGAGGTTGCCGAGCATCAGCTCCGTTCCGAACCCCGCGGGCAACTCGGGGGACCGTGTCGAGCTTCTGGCCGAGCTTGCCAAGCGTCAGATAGAGCGAACGCTGGACCGCAGGGGGAGCCGACAAAAGGCGGTCTTGCAGGATTGCGGCCAGAGATTCCTGCACTGGTTTGTCCGTCGGGAGGTGGTCGGCTAGTAGCTCTGCCGCGAGGCGGGCCATCTCGATGTCTTCGCCCGCAACAAGCGCCTGGCAAGTATCCTGGGCGGCTTGGTCCCACGATTGGGCTGCCGCGAAAATCGCTCGGGCGCGGAGAGGCGCGGGCTCCGTGGCCCGGCCGGCCAAAGCGAGTTGGGCCTGGCGATCGGGCGGCGGCGCGGACTTCTCGGCATCCTCGCGGGCTGCCAGCGGCAAATCGTTGGTCCCGATCCAGGTGAGTTCGTATAGCGAGCCCTGGCTGGTCAGGTCGTCGGCCGCGGGGCCGGTCGCGACGAGCAGCGAGCCGTCCGCTTGTTCGGCAATGGCAGCGGGATGGAACCGCTTGTCGTCCGACGCGAGGAGCGAAAACTCCTGCGAAATGGCAAACGTCGCTCCGCTTCGCTCGACCTTCC
>JALORD010000336.1 GCA_025459145.1 Pirellulaceae bacterium
TTCGGCCGTGGCGTTCTTTGCCCTCGTCGCGACGCTCGGAATTTATCTGAGCATGGTCCTGATCGGCAAACGGCATTGGTCGGGCGGCCGCGATGGACAGTCGCTATGGTGGCACTATCTGCTGCGGGTCGCGGCTCTCGTTATCATCCTGGTCGGAGCCAATGTCATCCTCGAGCGGTTCGACTTCTTCCGGCCCGACTTCACCCGCGGCCAGGTAAGTTCGCTCTCCTCTGCTACCCGCGCGATTCTCCGCAAGCTGGATCAGGCCACCGAAGAAGAGAAGAATCTGGAGGCCGAACTGGCGAAGCTCGCCAAAGATTCGCCCGAACGGGCTCGCAAGCAGCGGGCGCTCGAAGAATTGCAGAGCACCCGCGAGCGTCCGATTGTGATCGACGCCTACATCTCCGCAAACGTGCCGGAGGAGTACGTCAAAACCCGCTACAACCTGGTCTCGATGCTGAAGGAACTCGAGCGCCAGGCGGGCAGCCGCGTGCGGGTCAACATGCACGACAACCTGGAGCCGTTCAGCGAAGAGGCCTCGCAAGCGGAAGAGCGATTCAATATCCGTAAGCAGCGGATCGTCAGCCGGACGCGCGGCTCGCTGAAGGAAGAAGAGTTCATTCTCGGAGCCGCGTTTACCAGCGGCCGAGAGTCGGTCGTGGTCCCGTTCTTCGGCAACGGCGTGCCGGTCGAGTACGAATTGATCCGCTCGATTGCCACGGTCAGCCGCGGCGAACGGAAGCGACTGGGCGTCGTCACGACGGATGCACAACTGATGGGGGGCATGTCGATGCAGGGCATGCAGCCTCGTCAGATTCAAAAGCAACTGATACTCGAGGAGCTCGAAAAGCAATACAAGGTCGAAGAGGTCGATCCGACCAATCCCATTCCCGCCGACCAGTTTGATGTCCTCCTGGTGGTACAGCCCTCGTCGCTTGGTCCCCAGCAACTATTCAACGTGGTCGAGTCCATCAAGCAGGGGCAGCCTGCCGTCGTGTTCGAGGACGCGATGCCCCGGGTCATCATGGTTCCGGGTACGGCCGATCCCAAGCAGCCGCAGGGGATGTTCGGCATGGGGGGGCCGCCGCAGGAGAAAGGGGACATTCGGGCCCTGTGGAATGCGCTCGGTATTTCGGTGACAGGCGATACGGGAGTTGCCGGCCCGATTCCGGCGGTGGTCGTGTGGCAGGCTTACAATCCCTATCCCAAAATCCAGATCACCAACATCGGACCGGAGTTGATCTTTGTTCGGAACGATGCCCCCGGTGCCGACAACGCCATCAATCAGTCGCTGGCCGTGACCGCCGGCTTTGAAGAACTGCTGTTCCCGTTTCCGACCGGCATTCAGAAAAAGTCCGGCAGCCCGCTTTCCTTTACGGAACTCGTCAGCACGAGCGGCCAACTTTCGGGCACGGTGAACATTGCCGAGATGCAGACCGCGCTCGACCCGAGCATGCTGGCCACGATTCGCAAGAAGTCGCCGGAGGATGAAAAGTTCGTCCTGGCCGCCTGGATTCGGGGCGACAAACAAGATGCGGGCGCCGAGAAGGGCGGAAAAGCGAAAGAGGCCGCCCAGGACGAGGCGACCAAGCCGGTCGCCGGCGGTCCCCGACCGGTCAATGTGATCTACGTCGCCGACATCGACCTGCTCGACAGCCAGTTTGTCGAACTGCGGAATCAGCCGAATCCCGAGTTCAATTTCCGCTTCGACAACGTGCCGTTCGTCCTGAACCTGATCGATGCCGTAGCCGGCGACGAACGGTTCCTCGAAATTCGGACTCGCAAGCCGCGGCATGGCACGTTGCGAATGATTGAGGAGCGCGCGTCGGAGTACCGCAGCGAGCAGGATGAGAAGCTGAAAGAATTCTCGGAGAAGTTCGACAAGGAAGAGAAAAAGCTCCGGCAAGAGGAGCAGAACACGATCGCCCGCTTCCAGGACAAGGTGAGCGAACTCGAACGCAAACGGGCCGCGGGCGAAGATGTGAACCCGGCCGAGTTTGAGGCCGCCAAACAACAAGTCCTGCTGGTCCGCGAACGCGAACGCCGCAAGGCGGAAGTGCAGATCGAGAACTTGCGAAAAGAGCGCGATCGGTCGATTGCCGCCAGTCAGCGCCAACTCGACCAGGAAGTGCAACGAATTCAGAACGAGTACAAGGTGTGGGCCGCACTGATCCCGCCGATCCCCCCCCTCGTGGTGGGAATCATTGTGTGGGTGCTGCGGCGCAATCGCGAGCGGGAAGGCGTTTCCCGCACCCGCCGCAAATAGAACTTGCAACCAGTAGCGACGCCATCGATTCCGGCTTGAAACAGCTGGCCCGAAGATCGTAGCAATTGCCCTCAGGATCTTGCCATGGAACAGTTGACTCGAACGCTTGTGTTCATCGGTGTGGCGGCTGTCATCAGTCTGGCGGCGGTGTTTGTGACTTGGCCTGCGGCCGAGACGGTCGGCCGTGAATCCAATGTCGGCCAGCCGCTCTTTCCCAAGTTTGACGATCCGCAGGCCGCCCGCCGGCTGGAGATTGTCACCTTCGACGAGAACACCTCGGAGCTGCGCGAGTTTCAGGTCGCGCAAAAGAACGGCCTCTGGGTCATTCCCTCCGAAGGCGATTATCCGGCAGATGCGGCTCAGCAAATGGGTGACGCTGCCGCCAGCTTGCTGGGTCTGGAGATCGTCGGGATTGCCAGCGAATCGGCCCGGGATCACGCTCAACTAGGTGTGGTCGAACCGAACAAGGCCAAGTTGAGCGTCGGCGACAAGAATGTTGGTACGCTCATTGTCCTCCAGGACAGCCAAAACGATGATCTCGTCCGGCTGATCGTCGGCGGACCCGTTGAGGGCAACTCCGAACTGCGTTTCGTCCGCAAGCCCGATCAGGAGGTGGTTTACGTTTCGAAGATCGATCTCGAAAAATTTCCGACGCAGTTCGACAAGTGGATCGAGAAGGATCTGCTCAAGCTCAATACGTTCGACGTCGCCCGGGTCACGCTCAAGGATTACTCGGTCGTTCCAGGGCAGCGGGGATTCAGTTACTCCGGGCGAATGGAAGCCACGGCCAATTGGAATGCCGAGAGCTCCAACTGGGAAATGGACGAGTTCAAGGTCTTTTCGCGTCCGAACCAGCAATGGGTCTCGGCCCCGCTGGGCGACTATGAGGAACTGAACAGCCAGAAGCTCAATGATCTCAAGACGGCGCTCGACGATCTCAAGATCGTCGATGTCGTCAAAAAGCCGGCCGGCCTCAGCGAGAGCCTGAAATCCGGGGCCGACATTCTGGGCGAGCGGGACCTCATGGAATCCCTCATGCTGTTCGGTTTTTTGCCGGCGCGTCCGCCGGGGGCCGAACAACTCGAGATCGTCGCCAGCAACGGCGAGGTGGTCGTCGATACCAAGGACGGCGTGCAATACATCCTGCGATTTGGCAATGTGTCCGGGGCAGAAGAGCAGAGCGGCGACAAATCCGAGAACAGCGAGCTCAAGCTCAACCGGTACTTATTTGTGACCGCCCAGCTTTCGCCCAATACGCTGCAGGAGCCGACTTACGAGCCGGAACCGGCCGGTCCGGCTGCCCCCGCGGCGGACGCTCCGAAGTCGGACGATCCCGCGGCCCAGCCAGCCGCTGGCGAGACCGCCCCGCCGACCGATCCCCAGGCGGTCGAACGCGACCGCATCAAGCGCGAGAACGACCGCAAACGCAACGACTACAACGAAAAGCGGAAAAAGGCCGTGGCCCGCGTGGCAGAGCTGAACGCCCGTTTTGCTGACTGGTATTACGTGATCTCTGAAGACGTCTACAAGAAGATTCACCTGGGACGGTCGGACATTATCAAAGAAGGCGCCACGGCTCGCGACGCGGGATTCGATGTCGACGCCTTCCGCAAGCTCGAAACCGACGGAATCGAGAAAACGACGCCGACGGCGACCACCCCCGAGTCGCCCATGACGCCGACGAACTTTCCGCCGTTCAATTGACTTCGCCCTGGTCGCCCATCGTCCGCCAGCCGAGCCGCGCCAAACAGAGCGTGCGGTCACTTGCCAAAGCGCAACTGCCGGACGAGGCCATGCGTCTGGGCGGCCCCGCCGGTCAAGTAAATCTGACGCACCGGCCGGTCGGCGACTGCTTTGCCGTAGCTGGCGAGCGAGCGTTCGATCTCGCTATAGATCTGCACCAGGAGCGGGCGACAAGCCTCGCGGAGTTGCCCATACCGGCGCGACTTGGCCGGTTCGCGTTTCACCTGTTCGGCCTGCTCGTGGGTCAGGTTGAACTGCTTCACGAGGAGACTCGTTAAGCTCTCGCCCCCCTGGCCGAATGTGCGAAACCAGACGCTTCCCGGCGTGCTGACGACGACGTTGCCGCCGTCCGCGCCCAGATCCACCAGGCAGACCGCCTCGCGGGACTCTTCCCTGCCCGGGTCAGCAAAGAGCTCGCTGGCCGCCGCATTGTGCAGCGCGAGGCAATCGCTCGTGAGCGCGTCGAGCCCGATCCCGGCGGCTTTGAACGTCGCCAGGCGGTCCCGCACATGCGCTTGCCGGGCGGCGACGACCATTATCTGCCGCGGCTGTTCGTCGGCCGCGCGTCCTGGCACGGGGTCGAGAATCTGGCTCGTCCAGCAAAGTTCGTCGAGTGCGATCGGCAATTGATGCCGGGCTTCGTAGGCGATCGCGTCGTCGATCTTTTTGGCAGGCAGCGGCGGCACTTCGAAGAACCGTCCCAGCACGCGATGCCCCGGGAGGGCAGCCACGATCCGCGCTGCCTTCAGGTCCCCGGCGCGGGAGACAAAGATCTGCAAGGATTCCGCCATGTACTCGGATCGCTCGAGATCGATTCCCGGCGTGAGGAGCGGCCTCTGGTGCGGGATGAACTCGCACGCGGCAATCCGCGGCGGCGCCGACTTCCCCTCGCGCTCGAGCTTGATCGCTTTGATGCCCGTTTCCGACAGATCGATGCCCCAGGCCGCCAGCACGGGCTTCCGCCCCAGCGTGAGCCCAGGCAGCATCTTGAGCATGCCGCTCCGGTCATCGGGCGTCAGATCAACGGCAATCGCGGCGGCATCGAGCCCCTGCAAGGCCAGCCCCAGTGCGACCAGAAACTGCCCCGGCCGCTCGCGCAGGTTTGAATTCACGAGTGGATCGGCGGCCTCGGTGGCTAGCGGATGCGCAAGCCAATCGACGGGGGGGCCGAGCGGCGTCCGCCGGGGAACCGGCGAAAAATTCGGGGCTCCCAGCCGGGGATCGGTCGGCCGCGCCCGAGCACGCTCAGCAAATTGACTCTTCAGCTGGGCCGCCTCTTCGCTCGTGCTGGCAAGCTTCGCCAGCCGCTCGGCCAGGGCCAGCGTCGCCCGATCGGCTAGCGCCGCGTTCTTCACGCCGTCGAGCAGGGCGCTGAGTTCGCTCGCCGTTTCGGTCAGCGTTTCGACTTCGGCCGACCGGACGAACGACGGAATGTATTCGAGCTGATCAAGGGCGGCGCGATAGCGATGCGCGACCAGGTCCCGCTTGGCCAGCTTGACCAGATTGTCGCGCAGCTGCTCGGCAATGCCCATCGCTTGCTTGTGATCGGGGCGCAGGGCGACGAGCCGCTCGAGCTTCGGCAAGAGATGGTCGGTTTCTTTGCGTTCGAGCGCCGCGCGGATCTCGCCCCCCAGCTTGAGAATCTCCTCACGGGCCGAACTGGCCCGCGCGAGCAGCGCGGTCGCGTCCGCCGTCCGGAGCGGTACCGGAATCGACTGGAGTTCGCTGACCGCCGTTTCGTAGGAAAAAGATTCAATCGCCTTTTCGGCTCGGGCGAGGCTCGCCGCCGCATCGGCCAGATTCTGTTCGCGCGCCAGCCGGACCCGCTCGATTTCGTTCAGGGCCAGCTGGGCCCACTTCTCGAAGCGGGGATCGCTCACCGCCGCGACACCCCGCAACGCCGAGATCGCCGCGTCGTAGCGGTGCGCCTCCGCCAGTTGCCGCCCTTCATCGAGCTTCGCCTGGTACTGCTGA